>CAYOLJ010000115.1:0-1612 GCA_964404805.1 uncultured Candidatus Peribacteria bacterium | reverse complement strand
TTGAAGGCCGTGGCCGTGTCTTCCCAGTCTTCTGGTGTGGGCATGTCTCGCTGCTCGACCTTGGCGATGAGGCGGTCGAAATCTTTGCGGATGATGAAGAGTCCTTCGCGCGTATTGTGAAAGACGTCTTCGTAGGTGAGGCGATGCATCTGGCGCACCGCCAGCTCCTGCTGCTTGCTCATGAGTTTGGTGACGAGCACTGCGAAGATGAAGAGGCTGCTCATGGCCTGTGTACTTGCGAGTACTTTCGAAAATCCCATCGGCACGATATCGCCGTAGCCCGTGGAGGTGGCAGTGATAATGCTGTAGTAGAGGCTGTCACCGATGCATATAAGCGTAGGGAGCCCCAGCAGCTGCTGTGGTGCGTGAGCGGGCAGGTATGTTGCAAGGATGGCGTAGGCCATGCCGAAGAGGCCTGCGAGGGTGAACCACACGAGAAAGAGCGTCGCGTACGGCAGAGACGTCACTTTCTCCATCATGCGTGTGTGCAGAGAGAAACGGCCGTTTGTGCCCTTGTAAGGTCTCATTTCCTTCTATTGTAGCAGAAAACCTGCGTTTTTGCGATATGCGCTTTTCTACGGATTCTTCACATCCGTTGTGGAGAGGGGTTCCTTGCCCTTGTTTGTTTCTGGCTCTGTCGATTTTTTTGCGGGCGTATCTGTCGATTTCTCTGCTGGTGATTCTACGGATTTCTTCGGGCTTAGTTTTCGGCTATCGGTCTTGAAGAAGCCCGTTCCCTTGAAGTGAATTGCAGGGGGAGCGATGAGCTTTTCGGTCTTTGCGTTCTTGCACGCGGGGCAGGGAGGACGTTTTTTGCTACCAAATGAAAGGACCGCCTCAAACACGTGAGAGCACTTTGGGCAGCGGAAATCGTACGTGGGCATGTCGAGCGTATCGTAGCACTTACGCGGCAGTTGCGAGCACATCTGCGGCGCGGGCGCGGGTGCGCCCTGTAAATCCTCCCACTGCATCACCAAAATCCAGTGGGATATCGGTCGTGGCAACGCGCCAGGCATCCGTAGCAGCACGAAAGGGATGGAGCGTAACAGCATTTTTCACAAATTGGCCTACGTCGCGCGTGGTGCGCAGTCCCGTGCGTCCCTCATATGTCACACGGTTATCGAAAACGCCAGCCACTGCGGCGTCAGGGGCCTCCAGAATCGTGCTCGCGACAGTCATCACAGAGCCCATCAGAGCTTTTACAGGATTTTCTTGCTCCACCGGATTCACGATGTAGCGATCGGCGGTGTCTTTTCCCCATGACGCGAGGTTGCTTCCCACTTCTTTGAAGAGATGGATCAGGCGCCGCTCAGCCGATGCGTGATGTGTTCGCATGAACATGGGAGACACATTCTATCACAGTTTCTCATTTTGTAGATTTCCCTTTTGTCTCATTTTTCTTGCATTCACTTCTTCGCTTCTGTATACATTCACCGCTTTCGTCCGTCTTCGCTCCTTTGGAGCTTCCCGCGACGGAACGTTGTTCTTTCCATCTTCGAATGGCCGCTCCTCTACCAGGACGGTCATTTTTTTGAATTCATGGAAGGGACACCTGCGGTTTCCCTCCCACCCTTCGACCTATGTCGTTTGTACGTTAGAACATTTCACAGTT
>CAYOLJ010000114.1:0-1623 GCA_964404805.1 uncultured Candidatus Peribacteria bacterium | reverse complement strand
AAGTAACGATCACGCAGGATGACGATGACACGCGCAGAGTCGACGCCGTCGGCGGCGATCAGCGTGCGGTTTGTCTCGATGCTGCTCTCGCGCTGATCGATCGTCTCAGGCAGAACCACGAAAGAACCGCATGTGCCGGATCCTTCTACGGCGACGGTGTACGCACCTGCGACTTGGGTTTCTTCACCACTTACGTTCAGAGTGGATTTTCCCTGTGTATCGGCCGTTGCCTTGAGTGCAAGGGGAGCGCCCAGCGGTGGGAGCACGCGTGCAACGATGGTTTCACCTGGAACAAATCCCTGACAGATCACTTCTGTTCCCAATCCTGCCACGGTCTGCGTGACATTCGGTGTTCCGGCACTGCTGGCTGGCAGTGGAACGAGACTGCACAGCGTGACCGAGAGAGTGAGGAGAGAGAGCTTCTTCATAAATCCAACTATTGTACCAGTTTTCGCGTTTTGCCTCAATGCAGGGGGTGGTAGCAACACTACTATTATCTTTTCTGTCCAGCGTACATGCATGGCTTTGCAGTAGGCAGAAGACCATTTCCAAGTTCTAAGATGATGGGATAGCACAGTATTTGCTGTCGCAGGAAGTGTGGTCGTGTGATGTTCTGTGCCATGTGAGCACCTTTGTGTTGCCGATGCTCTGCAGTATCATGGCTGCCGTGCGGCAAATCACTCCCATTGTCTTTCTCCTCTCTTTGCTCCTCACAGCCTGTGGCGCGAGTACTGATGGAGGGTCTGATTGTCAGACCTACTGGTTCGATCAGGTGGGAGCTTGTCTGCCGGGCACGTGGAAGCTCCTTGATCGTGCAGAACTTCTGCAGCGCGGAGTTCCCGAAGATGTGATTATCGCTTTTCAGAGCGAGGCATCGGTCTCGGGTCAGTACCCTACGGTCAGCGTCACTCGTGAACCACTCACGACTGTTGTGGAACCTGCGGCGTACAGCGAGGCCACCATCCGTTCGGTGGCGGTGCTTCCGGGGTACAAGCTCATTGATCAGAAGAAGGTGACAGTTGATGGTGTCTCACTGCCTGTGCACGTCTTTTTCGCGCAGCCGGTGACCGGTGAGCCGCAGCGACGATTCCTGCAGGTGAGCACGGTCGTTGGCCAAAACGGCTATACCGTCACTGCACTCACGCCCCTCACGGTCAGCAGTGCACTTGAGGATGAAATCCTCACGATTCTTGGCAGCATTACCTTCAAGGCTCCGGCGGAAGTAACGCAGAATTGAAGATTGGCGATTTGAGGATGAGGACTTTCGAAGATTATTCTTTCTGTTAGGCTGTTTCCGGTCTTGGTGCCGTAGCCAAGTAGTAAGGCAGGGGTCTGCAAAACCCCCATACGCGGGTGCAATTCCCGCCGGCACCTCCACCCGACTCGCGCCTGCGGCACTCGCTCGTGGTCTACGCACTTTCCGTACTCCGACCAACTCTTTTTGAAAAACCAGAGTGCCCCGAGCGAACAGAGTGAGTCGAGGGGCCGTTGGTCTCATGATTATGCGAAGGTTAATACCTCCGGTGCGAACAGCAGTAGGGCACCGAGCGCGTACATCAAGAACCCGCCGAAGATCAGGGTAAAGCGGGCATACTTCTTGGTGATGCCCGTGGCGTGCAGGGT
>CAYOLJ010000113.1:0-1641 GCA_964404805.1 uncultured Candidatus Peribacteria bacterium | reverse complement strand
ATGAACAAAAAAGATAACGAACTTATGGCTCATGTGTATCACTCACTCTATGGCACCTCGGTCACGGGTCTGCGGTTTTTCACGGTGTATGGCCCGTGGGGTCGCCCTGACATGGCGCTTTTCTTGTTCACTGACAAGACTCTGCACGACCAGACGCTTCAAATATTCGGTCAGGGAAAAATGCAGCGCGACTTCACCTACATCGACGACATCGTGGATGGCGTGATCGCTTCGATCGATAAGAATTATCCTGAAGAGGTGTTTAACCTGGGCTGTGGCCGGACAGAGGAGCTCATGGATTACGTCGCCGCCATCGAGCAGGCTTGCGGCAAAGAAGCGAAGAAGGAATTTACCGAGATGCAACCGGGCGACGTGGTGCGCACCGAAGCGGACATCACCAAAGCGAAGAAGATGCTTGGCTTCTCACCCAAAACACAAATCAAAGATGGTGTGCCAAAGTTTGTGGAGTGGTACCGCAAGTATTACAAAATATAGAGATAGGAAATAAGGGACACGAAAAAACCAGCGTTCTTACCCTTTCATCGAATCGGACGTACCCACGTCTCTACAGGAACACCAAGGAGCTGTTTCCAGTCAGCCCGTCCGCGAATATCGGGGCACTCCGCAAGACAAACTGCCACGCGTGCCGAATCGAGAAGGTGGGGGTTTGCAACCATGCGGCGCACCACGTAGGGACCGTACTGCCACTCATGCCCAAAAGATCCGGCGATGATCGCTGTTGCCCCTTGAGGAATCCCCGCTTGCTCCACTGCTGCGTACACAACAGAGACTGGCGACGGTTCAGATTTCGGAAACGCCACAGGAACGAGCACGAGTGCGCACGCAAGCGTAAGAAGTAGCGTGATCCCAGCTTTGCGCATCAACGAAGGTGAAGAGGCGAGGCCTGCAAGGAAGAGCGGTGTAAATAGAATGGCATAGTATGGACGGAATGAGAGCGAGATGAATGCTGCAACGAGGAGAAAACTGAAAATGAGCGACCATCGACCTGAAGCGAGCATGCCAATCGTTCCGAGAACACTTGCGACGAGACTTCCGCCGAGCACCCACAACCACAATGTGCCGCGCAGGACAGCAAGCAGTGAGCCAGCATTCAGATTCTGCCCGCTCGCCGTGACCATACTCGCAACCGCGAGAGGATTCGTGGCGGTGTAGAGCACGAGAAGGAATACGGGCCCACAGAGCGCAAGCAGCCGTTGCCATTTTGGCAGTTGCATGCGCCAGAACACCACCGCGACAATCGGAATGAAGAGAATCGCTTGGTACGCCGTAAAGAGCGAGGCCAACCAGAAGAGCGCCATCCACCCGATCATCCGTTCGAGATCCTCACCTTTGAGGAGCCAGTAGCAGAAGACCAGCATCTGCAGGGCGGTGATGGGCGCGAGAAGCACTGATCCCCCCCAGACAAGGACAGCTGCGGAGAGTATCCACAGACCAGCGAGGAGAAGTTTCGCTCCCTGTTCACGTGAAGGAGCGCAAGCCGATGCAAGCCACGTGCCTTGCAGAAGCAGAATAGCAAGAACGCAGCGCCAGAATGCTTCGTGACCGGCGATGGAGGATATGAATCCGATAATCGAACGCGCGAGCGGAGGATGTGGATAAGGAATGTTGAGCAGGTACTTC
>CAYOLJ010000112.1:0-1796 GCA_964404805.1 uncultured Candidatus Peribacteria bacterium | reverse complement strand
TCATTTTTTTACGCCTTCGCAAGCGAAGGCTAGGCAGGCTGAGCTACTGACCCAAGGAGGGATGCGAGTGGAAGGAACAAGAAGAAGGATCGAGCAGCTTTCATTTTTTTACGCCTTCGCAAGCGAAGGCTAGGCAGGCTGAGCTACTGACCCAAGGAGGGATGCGAGTGGAAGGAACAAGAAGAAGGATCGAGCAGCTTTCATTTTTTTACGCCTTCGCAAGCGAAGGCTAGGCAGGCTGAGCTACTGACCCAAAGGAAACGTGAGTGAAAGGAACGAGAGAAGGATCGAGCAGCTCTTCTTTTGCTTACGCCTTCGCGAGCGAAGGCTAGGCAGGCTGAGCTACTGACCCATACGGCTGCAAAATCCTATCGGCTCTTCAGCGTTCCTACAACACTTTTCTTGCCCGACTCTGCTTCGTCCCATCTCGGCACGGCATGAGGAGTGCGATGGGAAGACCTGCGTGCCAACCGATCGTATCGGGTGCGATCTCTTTCGCAATAGGACGGCCATGACAGATATCCTCCGCCTCTTTGTCGCTCAATTCGCATTTGGCAAACCCCGCGAGCACTTCTTTTAAGGGGATGGTCTTCCTCCACGTTGCGAGCTTGGGCTCCACTGCATCATCGAGCGACCACTCCCCGACACTTGTGCGCTTCAGCCCCTCGAGATACCCACCGCACTGAAGCATCTGACCGAGATCGTGCGCGAGCGAGCGGATGTATGTACCCGATCCACATGCCACATCGAGGCACAGGTGCGGGTACTCGTAGTGCGTGATCGCACACGCAGTGATCTCGACATCACGGGGCGGAATATTCACTCCCCTGCCCTGACGCGCTTTGCGGTACGCACGCTCACCCCCCACCTTCACCGCGGAGTGCGCGGGCGGCACCTGCTGAATCGTACCGAGAAACCGGGTCGTGATGATCGAACGAATTTTGATTTCATCGGGCGTATGCCAGCCGGGCACCGGCGACCACCGCTCAATCACGCCCTCGCGATCGTACGTCGTACTGGTTGCCCCCAAATGAATGCGCGCGCTGTACTCTTTAGGAAGATCCACAAACAACTCCACCACTTTGAGCGCCTTGGCCCCCACCGCGAGTACGAGCAAACCCTCTGCTGCAGGATCGAGTGTACCCAAGTGGCCGATCTTGCGCTCGTTGAGCACTGAACGCACCTGCGCAACGGCGTCGTGACTGCTCGGCCCGCAGGGCTTATTGATGAGGAGGAACCCGTGACGCATGGCGCCAAGAGTAGCACGGAACCGTTCGCAAAATGGATAAATCGCCAATGGTTCTTCTGCTGTAAAAAGGTATCGATTGGCGAAGGGTACGGAACAGAGTACGATGCTCAACAAGTCTCCAACCCGTCATTATGGACCTTACGCTCTCCTGGGATCTGTTCGTTATCGTCTTCTTTGCTGTCGTCATGACGTACAGCTTCATTATCGGAAAACACGAATCAGCAAAGATTATCATTGCATCGTACATTGCCATCGTTGCGGTGCAGGGCATCGGCAACCTGCTCGCCCGTATCTCGACCTCGGAGCCCATGTTCTCGATGCTCGGTATTACGGTCGATATCACCCTCCTCTCCACCACCAAACTCGTGCTCTTCGTCGCAGCAGTGGTCTTCTTGGCCGTGCGCGGCAGCTTCGAAATTGAATTTAAGCGTGAGCCCGGCAGCACCATCGATCTCGTCCTCACGGGCATCTTCGGGTTCGCTTCGGCCGGACTTCTTCTCTCGACCCTCCTCACCTACGTCGCCGACGTGCCGATCCTCAGCAAATC
>CAYOLJ010000111.1:0-1818 GCA_964404805.1 uncultured Candidatus Peribacteria bacterium | reverse complement strand
CTGATGTACTTTGCTGCTCTCGAGATATCATTGATGAGGTGACGGAGCTTATCGGGTGCCTTCGAGACGTGGAACAAATGGCCATTAAGACTGCGTTGCTCGGCGGGGACGGAGGGAGAGGGAGTCATAGTGCGGAGGATCACTGCAAGAGCTTACCAGCATTGAGGACCATTTCTGTGACGCGCATCGAATATCCCCACTCGTTGTCGTACCAGGCGAGAATTTGCACGAGGTTGCCGTCAATCACGTTGGTCGAGTCGAGATCCACTGTGCTCGAATGCGGGTCTGAGATGTAATCGGACGAAACGAGGAGCCCCTCTTCAACTGCGAGAATGCCGTTGAGTTCGCCTTCTGCTGCACTGCGGAGCTTTCTGTTGACCTCGTCGATAGTCGTCGCTTCCTTGAGTTCGAGGACGAGGTAGGCTGCAGAGACATCCGGTACGGGAATGCGCAGTGCCATACCGTCGAGCTTGCCTTTGAGGTGCGGGAATATCTTTCCTACGGCCTTGGCGGCCCCTGTGGTGGAGGGGATGATATTGAGTGCTGCAGCGCGTGCGATGCGGAGCTTGGAGCTGTTGGTAGAGTTATCGAGGAGGTTTTGGGCACTGGTGTAGGAGTGCGTCGTGCACATAAGACCGCGCTGAATGCCCTTCCATGCATCAAGGACAAATACAACCGGAGCAATGCAGTTTGTGGTGCAGGAAGCGGCACTCACAATAGGAAGCGCATCTTTGAGTTTGGCGTCGTTCACGCCCCGGACAATCATGATTGTGTCGTCTTTGGGAGGGGCGGTAATGATAACGGCTTTTGCACCCGCATTGAGGTGAGCCTGCGCCTTCTCCTTCGTGCGGAACTTGCCGGTCGCCTCGACAACGACGTCAATCTTCAATTCTTTCCAAGGACATTTGGAGGGGTCTTTTTCTCTGATGACGTGCACGGTCTTGCCATCGACACGGAGGTTTTCGCCATCCACATCTACGGAGTGATCGAACCGATGGTGGAGCGAGTCGTACTTCAAGAGATAGCATCGCATGGCAGCGTCGCTGGATGCGTTAATGGCAACCACTTCAACTTCTTTCGGATAACGCTCAAGAAGCTGTCGATGCACTACTCTGCCAATGCGTCCGTATCCATTAATAGCAACTCTCAACATAAAAGCATGATACTGATGTCATCATGAAAGGCAAATTCAGCGAAAGTGCTTTCGTGCTACCCAAACATCCCGACAAAAATACCTAACATGGCAAAGAAGATGCCGATAATCCAGAGGCGCATGGTCACCTTGCTTTCACCCCATTCCAGTGCTTCGAAATGATGGTGCAAGGGAGCTGCGCGAAACACTTTCTTTCCGTGACGTAATTTCTTACTTGTCAGCTGAATGATGACTGAGAGCATTTCAATGACGAAGACGAATCCGATGAGCGGCAAAACGAGTACTTGATCGATCATGAGGGCGATCACGCCAAGCATGCCGCCGAGAGCCAGTGCGCCGGTATCACCCATGAAGAACAGGGCAGGAGGAACGTTGTGCCAGAGAAAGGCAGCCGTTGCCCCTGCTGAGACAGCACAGAATCCGGCAAGAACGGTGAGACCTTTCAGGTAGGCGAGAAAGGCGAGTGCAAGAAAAGCGATGGTCAGCAATCCTGCTGCGAGCCCGTCGAGGCCATCAGTAACGTTCACGGCATTTGCCGTTCCTACGATGATGAAGATGAAGAGGGGAACGTACCAGCCACCGAGAAGCAGTGGGCCGATGTACGGCAGGTGAACGGAGTCATACCCCAGTTTGAAGTAGAACCAGAGGCCTCCGGCAGTGGAGAG
>CAYOLJ010000110.1:0-2114 GCA_964404805.1 uncultured Candidatus Peribacteria bacterium | reverse complement strand
CGAGACCGCAGCAATCGTGCGGCGCGCAGATGCCAGCGTGCTCCGGCGGGAAGAATATGACTACGAACATTAGGGAGCTGCCAGGACGAGGGAAGTGCGCGATCACTGAGGAGTAACACGGGAAGATTGCGCGTGAAAAGCTCTTCAAGAAAGCAGTGTGCCCAGCGAGCTTTTCCTGTTGGTGTTGCGCTGAGTGCCTCTCGGCAATCGATGGTGAGCGTACGCATAGAGACAGTCTAGAGATGGATGGGGTGTGGTGCTATCCTGAATGCAATGGCTTCTCAGTTTTTTCGGAAGGTGATGGGGCTCGAACTCGAAGAGAAGATTCTCAATGCAGGGGCTCTTGTGGCAATTGTTG
The DNA here is from genome assembly GCA_964404805.1 of uncultured Candidatus Peribacteria bacterium. Taxonomy (GTDB): domain Bacteria; phylum Patescibacteriota; class Gracilibacteria; order Peribacterales; family Peribacteraceae; genus Peribacter. The sequence continues at coordinate 1,756 of CAYOLJ010000110.1, read as the reverse complement.
GTGTGTTTCTCCCCTGGATCGGTGGAGAACAGTTGGGCGGGACAACCGTCTCGTACACAGGTTTTGGATTTTACACTGGCATTGTGGGCATCAGTGTCTTTGCCCTCCATATGTTTGTGCTCCTCATTACGATTATTCCTCTCACAGGGGGGCCGGTGTTGATCCGCCGCCGTTACCGTGAAGTGGTGCGCCTCTGTGCGACTGCAGAAACGGTTATTCTCATTCTTTCGTGCCTCTCTGTACTGATCAAGGTGACATTTGACCTAGCACGTATGGAGATTCGCTTCGGCATTTACGTAGCGCTCATCGGCAGTCTGGTTGCTCTCTTTGAATCCTTCTTACGTTTTCAGGAACAGCGGAAGGGTTTTGTGCAGGAACTGTTCCATCATCCCGAAGAGCAGTCGAAACCCGTCGATAAGCAGGAGTTCTTCGAGGCTCCACCTCCACCACCCCCGCCACCACCCCTGCCTCCAGAAGAGCATCGTATGCATCGTTAAGATGCCGCCGAACGCTGTAGGCCTGTGGCACGCGATACTATAGAATGGTCGTATGGCTGACTTCGTCGATAACGACTTTCTCTATTTTGATTCCGAAACACGCGCCGTGATCGGGCCGGTGCAGTGGTCTAAATTGGGCAATGTGAAACCGCTCGAGAAGCCTGCCGCGGCTCCCGAAGAAGGCAACGATCGTCGTCGTAGAGGAAGGCGACGGAAAGAGTACTACCTCTGGGGTTCGTATCGATCGCTGAAGCATTTATACAATCTCGAAGGCAAGAGGATGCGCGAAGAACATGTGCAGACGCTCGATGAGGTGATGGCGCGTGCTCTGCAAGAACCGTACTGGGATTGATGTTATTCTCGTGATGTGAGGGAGGCACAAATACGTTCCACCTCATTCTTCGATCCGATGATGAGGGGGCAGCACTGATCCACCGCTGTTATGGGAATGTCGAGAATGTCTTGAGTGCCATCGGATGCCGCGCCGCCGGCCTGGTTCGCCAGATAGGCAAATGGGCCGCACTCGAATGCATGGCGCAATTTTCCTTGGGGGTATTTGTGGCTTGCGGGGAAGGTGAAGATGCCCTGCCCTTTACTGAAGATGTGATGCACATCGGCAACGAGACAACCGGAGTATCGAAGGGTCATCTTCTGCGAGAGCCATGATTCCATGATGCCACGGTAGCCAGCGCTTTCATCAATGCCGCGGAGGTTGCCGGGGCTGAAGTTCTTGGCGTTGTCACCAATACCGAGGTGCTCCCGCAGGAGGATGAATTCTCCCACATCGTTGAGGAGGAATTCATGTACACCGCTTCCGGTAGAGTAGACGAAGAGCGTGCGAGGCCCGTAGAGCATATACAGCGCGGCAACTTGCTCTCGTGGGGTGTGACCGATGATCTCTTTTCCTTCATAAATTCCGAATATCGAGCCAATGGCAAGATTGGCATCGACCAGCGAAGAGCCATCTAATGGATCGAAGACAACAGAGTAGGGAGCATCGGGCGAGAGATCGACGATGCCATCGTGTTCTTCGCATGCGTACGAAGATACGAGGAGGTTTTCTCGAAGGTGTTCTTGGATGATGCGATCACTGAGCACGTCGAGCTTTACTTGCTCCTCGCCGAACATGTTCACCGATCCTGCAAGCCCGGCCTCTGTCGTTTTAATGGCGTAGCTGATGTACTTTTCTGCTCTCGAGATATCAGTGATGAGGTGACGGAGCTTATCGGGTGCCTTCGAGACGTGGAACAAATGGCCAT
>CAYOLJ010000109.1:0-2145 GCA_964404805.1 uncultured Candidatus Peribacteria bacterium | reverse complement strand
CCAATAGTGAGGTCGGTCGATTGCGTGACACCGTTCTTATGGCAGCAGCAGCAGGAGGAACACAGGGATTTCTCTTCTGGTGCACGGGTGCACTAGGCGTGTTGACGATGCTCGTTACCCCACTTGAGCGAAGGGTGTTTCTGCTGCTCTATCCACTCGCGTTTCTCTACTTGGGTGGGAGCTGGCTCATCGAGATACGGTACGCCATCGTGCCGCTCGTACTCTTTTTACTCATTCGTCGTCCGCTCTCGTGGAGACTCGAAATGATCCAAATCGCATTCAATCTCGTGCTCTGTTTGTGGGTGTTTGCCTAATGACTACGGAAATACGAAGGTGTAGTGGTGAATGACGGTGAGGAGGCCGATCGTGAGAGCAAAGAGTGAAAGCAGAAGCACGACTCCCGCCGTGACATCCTTGAGCCTGCCGACATGCACCGAATAGTGCGGCTCCACGACATCGAGGATTTCTTCAATGATACTGTTGAAGAGTTCTGCTCCCAGTACGACTGACACCGCAACGAGAATCGAGATCACTTCGGTGTAGGTAAATCCCAGAAGAATAACCAGAAGCACTGCGAGTGCACCAATACTCGCCTCGATGCGGAAATTGCGTTCCCGTTGCCAGACGAAGGCAATTCCCCGCAGGGCGTTTGCCGTACTCTTGGCGAAGATGCGCACCATGGGTCTAGAGACGGAAAGGGGCAAGATTGCGCTCAATGCGCTCGGCAACCTTGGCATCGGAGGGGATCACAAACGGTTCACCGGTCATTCGTTCGTAGAGATCCAGATACTTGCTGGCGAGCATCACACGCACGTCGTCGGTGATCTCGGGGTGCTTGCCGCCATATTCAAATCCCTGACTGCGCAGCCACAGGCGGAAGAATTCCTTATCCAGACTTTCGGGTTCTTCATCTTTGGCAAACCGCTCTTCGTACGAGGAGGCGACCCAGTAGCGCGACGAATCGGGCGTGTGCACCTCGTCGGCAATCGTGAGCGTGCCTGCATCGTCATATCCCATCTCGTACTTCGTATCGACGAGAATGAGCCCGCGCAGAGCGGCGATCTCCTGGCCTTTCTTAAAGAGAGCGAGCGCGCGGTCTTCAATTTCTTCCCACTGCTCCTTTGTGGCGAATCCTTGGTCCACGATGCCTTTCGGGTCAATCAACTCATCCTCTTCGCCCTTGGTTGTCGGCGTGATGATGGTGGTAATGAAGCGCTGGTTCTTCACCATACCCTCCGGGAGGGCATTGCCGCAGAAATCCCGCACGCCCTTGTTGTAGTTCACCCATGCGGAGGTGCCGGTCGACCCTGTGAGGTAGTCACGCACGACGATTTCCACTTTCAGCATCTTCAAATCCTTCACCACCATGGCATTGGGATCCGGCACAGTGATGATGTGATTGGGCATGACATCTTTCACCTGCTGAAACCACCAGGCACTCAGCTGATTCAATGCCTGACCCTTGAGGGGGATGGAGCACCACTGGATATCAAAGGCGGACTGGCGGTCCGTGGCGATGAGGATGGCCTGTCCCTTCCCTTTTTGAATGTAGACGTCACGTACTTTGCCGGCGTACTTTTCGCCGAGTCCTTTGAAATCGGTTTTCTCGAGTGCAGTAGGTAAAAAGGGTTTGAGAGCTGCAGGGGTGATCATGGCCGGATCATACCATGCTCTTTTAAGAGCGTTTCGTAGGCTGGTAGGCTTTCTGGAGCGGGCAGAGGAGTGCGGGTGGCCCTGATGGCCTGAGGGAGCTTTAAGAGGCTGAGAACACGCTTACCGAGGCTAAATTTGGTCCTGCCGCGACTGCGTGGTCGGTGATGTGCCGGCACTTCGGCGATTTTCAGATCTCGCTTGGCAAGGACGAAGGGTAGAAAGCGAAAGAGTCCTCGCGTGAGAGGTACGGAGAGTGCCACCTCTCTGTGCAGTGCCTTAAGACCCGTATTGGCATCGTGAAGGTGGTGACGGAAGACAATACTCACACACGTATTGAAGAGTAGCGACGAGAGTCGCTTGGTGAGGCTGTCGGCGCGTTTCTTCCTCCAACCGAGCGCAAGGTCGTTTCCCTGCTCCAGTGCGGCGAGGAGCAGGGGAATATCGGCAGGATCGTTCTGCAGGTCGCCATCCATCATTGCAACAAGGTCACCT
>CAYOLJ010000108.1:0-2231 GCA_964404805.1 uncultured Candidatus Peribacteria bacterium | reverse complement strand
CCAAGGCACTGCTTCAGGGATTGAAAGGTGGAAAAATTCGCTACGCACTCTTGGATGTGCTGGAACACGAGAAGAATTTTACCGAGAACAAGGAGCTCATCGAGCATCCCAACGTCGTCACCACACCCCACATCGGGTTCTACGCCGACGACAGCGTGACGAGCATGTTCACTGATTGTTTTGAAACCATCAGACAGTGGCAGGCAGGTCAGGTGCCTGATCACGTGATTAAGCCAACCACCAGGGTGTGTGACCTGCCGGGGATCAAGCCGATTGCCTAAGGATGCTCCGCTGGTCCAGATCCTCATAGAATCGCCTCTAATCTGCCTTTTCGTCTTTGACAAAGCCAAACACCACTGTAAACTATCCATGCAAAGTCCTTCGAACAGACGCTATCGGTAACCACGAGAAACCTGGTAGAAGGAATAGCGCATTTACTTCCTTCTTTCCATTTCTCTGTATGGCAGATCAACAGATCACCTGCCGCGACTGCGGTGCCGCATTCACGTTCACAGAAGGTGAACAGGAATTCTACACCTCTCGGAACCTGAACGCGCCACAGCGCTGCAAGGATTGCCGCAACAAGCGCAAGGACGAGCGGAACCAAAAGTTCGACGCTGTCTGCGCCCAGTGTGGTGCCGAGTGTCAGGTGCCGTTCAAGCCGAAGCCGGAGTCTGAAGGAGGCCGTCCCGTGCTCTGCACGGCGTGCTTCCGGGCTTCGAAGGCTGCGTAATACGCTTCCTTTCGACTTCAAGAGGAGAGCCCCGCAATGCGGGGCTTTTTTTGTTCTCGCGTGCTGTAGTGGAAAGAAAGAAAAACTCCCCTTCACAACGGCAAATATTTTGCTAGGATGACTTCCTTTTTCATGGCCCTCTGGATCTCCCGCATCGCGCTCGCCCTTCTGCTCCTCTTGTTTGCCACACCGGGGCAGGCACTCATGATCGATACGCCGCGCAAGGAATTCACCAAGCGCGAGAAGGAGCGCATTCTGCTGCCATGCAAGCGTGCAAGCGCCGATCGCCGCATCCGCTGCGAGGTACGTGAGCTCAAGCGAGCCGAAGCTGAGTGGGGCATGAGCAATCCCATCAATGCCTACGATGTCTACAACTGGATGGACTTAGGCGGACAGCAGCTACGCAATCGGCTGCAGCAGGAGCGACTGCAAGCGTTCTCGGATCACTGGGAGGAATCGCGCAAAGTCTACAGCGAGTTTGAGCCGACCGACGACATCAACACGCAGCGCCTCCCCTACGTGAATGCCATTCGCGAAAGCCGCTTAGACTGCATGTACGCGCGGCATGGTCGTACACGCACTCTCTGCTTCGACATTCAGATAGATGTGTCGCAGAGGATGATGCACTCACCTCCACGATGAGAGCAGCACAACACAGTTGACTCCTATTTCATTCAATCCTACAGTCGCTCTGTCAATGCACCACTCGTCGCTCCAATCCATGAAGAAGGCGACCAAGAAGAACTCCACTCATCTGGAGGCGTGGCTGCGTAGGTAAATACCATTCTCTTTCCTTCTCCACCACCCTTCAGAGACCAATGGAGGGAGTTTCTCGTATGGCACACCGTACGACTCCACCGCCGGCAAACGGATACGATGCCCTGCTCACCAGCGATGTCTACGTTACGAAGGTTGGGGGCGACAATGCCGGAAAGCTTGCCTCGAATGCCAGCATCGTTCACAGGCGTGCACAGAACATGCGCACACAAGTGCTTGCGGTCTCTGCAATCCGTAGCTCTGATCCCCGATTCTCAGATATGACGCATCCCGCGGTCACGGAGCAGGAAATAGAAGAGCACGGCAAGAGAAAACCTGGCTTCAACACGACCTCGCACCTCATTGCCATTGCCCAGTGTCTCGAGAGGGGCGAGCAGGATCCTGCACACGATATGGCGGAACGTATTGCCGGCTTCACGAGAACAATTATCGACGAACAGATTAAACAGGATGAACTGCTCACAGACCGCATCCGCACACGCGATCTGTTGCATGCGAAAATCACACGGACTATCGAGGACCCTCAGGATCCTGGTTCGCTCCTCTCTCTCATTCGCACTACCCGCCCCGAAAATATCCGGCACGTCGGAGAAGACTGGCTACGCGTAGGAGAGGGCGGCACGCAATCCATTACCGGTTTGGGCGAACAGCTCGCGCAATCCATCACACGTGGCTACTTTCTCTCTCGCGACATTCCCTCAAAAGAACTTGATTGCGGTGA
>CAYOLJ010000107.1:0-2268 GCA_964404805.1 uncultured Candidatus Peribacteria bacterium | reverse complement strand
GTGGTATCGCGTCGCGAACGGTAGGCATCGATCACTTCGTACCGCGCAATGCGAAAGAGCCATGCCGCGAAAGGTACGCTCTTGCGCTCCTGGTAGGTATGAAGCTTCTGCCACACTTTGAGAAACACATCAGCCACCAGATCTTCGGCCATCTCTCTATCGAAGCGAAACGCCGCGTAGCGGTACACCTGCGGAAAGAAGTGGTCGTACAGACGCTCGAACGCCTGTGTGTCGCCCTCCTTGGCCTGACGGACGAAAGAGAGGATTTCTTGCTCGGTGAGAGAAACGTTCTCTGTCATGGGAGGTGCCAAGTATACAAGACGAATGAAGAAATACGGCAAAAAAGCTGAGGAGAAAGGGCTCCTGAACATCGGCTCCTTTTGGTTGACAACCTAGACAGGAACGACGAGCATCCCTCCTCTTTTTCCCGCACTACACAATGGAACTCTCCGCTCAAGAGAAACTGGCCGAATGCATGAGTCAAGATACCCGAGATGGTCGCGTTGATAGGGCTCAGGAACTCTGTCAGACGCCAGAAGAAATCATCGCACTGCTCACTGCTATCGACTGCAAGTCGAAAAGTTTGGAACGCGTAGAGGAGAGAGTGAAAAGAACCGCTCATGCAAGAACCGCGGAAGAAATTGACCGCTCTTCCACGAAACCCACGGATGATGGGGAGGCCTTGAAAAACATAACCTTGCAACGTCGAACCCTGCGACAAATATCTGAAGCGCTCCGTACAAGGCTTGCTGATCTTACAAGCACCGCAGTCGAAAATGGTTGAATGAGTATCTCATCCTCACTCCCACTCAATCGTTGCGGGCGGTTTACTCGTAAGATCGTAGAAGACGAAGTCGATGCCGGGTAACTCCATGATCCGCTTGGTCATGCGCTCCAGCACATCGTCCGGAAGTGCCGCCGCACGCGCCGTCATGGCTTCTTGTGATTCCACGGGCCGCAGCACGATAGATTGTCCTCCGGCAGTTTCACCGAACGGCAGCAACACCACCGGGAACTGCCAGATCGATTCGTACAGATCGGCACGGCGCATCTCTTCGGTGACGATGGCATCGGCCTCGCGCAGCAGATCCGCACGTTCTTTGGTGATGGCCCCCGGTGAGAAGATAAAGGAGCGCGATTCTGTGGAGGACGTGCAGAACAGAACACGGTTGAACTCGCGTCGGCGATTGGGAATCTCAGTGGCGAAGCGCCAGAGCTGCTCAGTGAGTGCGCACGGCTCTTTGGCATAGAGCGCCAGTGCATGACGATACGTGCGTCCGTCGCCCTGCACCCCCACACTTTTCACGGGCAGCACCGCCCAGCCCCCCGCCCACCGCTTGATACCGACATCATCGACCGTGAGCGCATCGGACTTTTCGGCGCAGAGAATGCGTACCCCGAGCCCAGGACCCGGAAAGGGATGTCGCCATACGAGCTCATGTGCAAGCCCCAGCTCCTCGCCAAGTGCACGGACCTCGTCTTTGTAGAGCTCCTTGAGCGGCTCCACGACGAGACCCTTCTTGAGCATCTCCTGAATCGCTGGCACACGGTTGTGATGCGTCTTGATGTGATCGGCATGCTTGGTGCCTTTGGTTTCGATGGTATCAGGGTAAATCGTCCCCTGCCCCAGCATCCACCCGTCGGAAACCATGAGACCAAGTTCCTCACTCACGCGCCTCTGCACAGAGAGGAAGGTATCGCCGATCACCCGCCGCTTCTCTTCGGGATCCATGATCCCCTCGAGAGCAGCGAAGAACTCCGCCGAGGCATCTTCGATGCGCACGTTCGTCACCCCCAGTCGCTCGAAGGCGGCACGAATTTCGATGATTTCATTTTTGCGCATGAGGCCGGTATCAATCAGGAGCCCCTGCACCCGATGCGCCCCCAACACTTCATTGAGCAGTACGAACGCCACAGTGGAATCGACCCCGCCCGACACCAACATGAAGACGCGACGATCCTTCACTTGTTCCGCGATTTCATCGCCGATGCGCTTGGCGAAGCCCTCAACAGACCACGGCGTGGCGGGGCAGAGCTCGACGAAGCGGCGGAGAATTTCGGTACCGTGCTCGGTATGTGTGACTTCGGGATGGAACTGCACGGCGAAGAATTTGCGACGCGGATCTTCGAACCCCGCATGTGTGCAGCTCTCGGATGTCGCCGTGGGCTGGAACCCTTCGGGGAGCGTAGAAGCCTCATCCCCATGAGACATCCACACGGTGCAACGTTCGCCGAGGTCCAGCGGTTGTTTTGATGATAGCGCCAGGG
>CAYOLJ010000106.1:0-2349 GCA_964404805.1 uncultured Candidatus Peribacteria bacterium | reverse complement strand
CCCATCGGGATACCCCGTAATGAGCGACTTCTCGAATGATGCCTCGACGAAGGGTGCGTACCACTGTACCTGATCGGTATCCCAGAAAAGTGGCATGGCCGGCAGGTGACCCTGATACCAAGCGACGCGACTCTTGCCCGCACTGTCGAGACTGAGAATAACCTTGAGTGCCTCGGCACGATTGAGCGGATTGTGTGGTCGCGCCAATCCGTCGGCATACCCATGAACGACGCCCATCGTCTTGAGCTCACCGAATGATGCTTCGTACACTGTTCCCACGGTATCGGGGAACGACGCCGCAAAAGAGAGAGCAGGCGCGAGCGTAAGCGACAGCAGAATGCCGATGTGGAACCACTTGTTTGGCATGGAATGCGTAAGATGAATATGATATGTATTTTGCCGGTTTTGTCAACGTTTTCTGGAGCGCATCATTCTTGGACATTTGGCCGTAGAACCTCAATAATCCAACGTTTGTATGGCATTGCACATCGGTATTGTCGGCCTGCCCAATGTGGGCAAATCCACCCTTTTCAACGCACTCACTCGTACCCGTGGAGCGCAGGCGGCCAACTACCCGTTCTGCACCATCGAACCGAATGTCGGTGTCGTGGAAGTGACGGATCCCCGGCTGCAGGCACTCGCTGCACTCGTACATCCCGAGAAAGTGATTCCGGCGGCGATCGAGTTCGTCGATATCGCAGGGCTTGTCCGTGGTGCGAGTAAGGGTGAAGGACTCGGCAATCAATTTCTCGCAGCCATTCGGGAGGCGGATGCCATCTGCGAAGTCGTACGCCTCTTCCCTGGTTCAAACGTCACCCACGTCGAAGGATCGGTTGATGGCAAGCGCGACCGCGAGACGGTGGAAACCGAGCTCTGTCTGGCAGATCTGGATGCTCTCGAGCGGCGCCTCGAGAAGGTGCGTGGAGCGGCGCGCACCGGTGACAAAGAGAAGCAACGTGAACTCGCACTCATGGAGAAAATTCTGGCATCTCTGAAAACCGGACAGCTGGCATTCCACACAGATCTCTCACCCGAGGAACGGTTCTTTGCACATTCCTTTCAGCTCCTTACCTTCAAGCCCATCATCTACGCTGCAAATGTGGGTGAGCAAGAGCTCCATCAGATGAGCGCCCACCATGTGAGAGAGCTTCTGGGCCTTCCCGATACCGCAAAAATTATCGTGCTCTCGGCAAAGATTGAAGAGGACCTGCAGGAACTCTCTCCTGAAGAAGCACAGGAATTTCTTCGTTCACTCTCGGTTTCCTCCTCCGGCTTGGATCAGCTCATTCATGCGGCATACGACACACTGGGGTACCAGACGTTCTTCACTGCCGGCCCCGAAGAAGTGCGTGCTTGGACAATGCACAAAGGCGGTACCGCCCCGCAGGCCGCAGGGGTGATCCACTCCGATTTCGAGAAGGGATTCATTCGCGCCGAGACGATCGCCTACGAGGATTACGTGCAATTCGGCGGAGAACAGAAGGCCAAAGAAGCCGGCAAGATGCGATCGGAGGGAAAGGACTACGTCGTGCACGATGGTGATGTGATGCACTTTCGTTTCAGCCCCTGAATGCCATTTATCTCGCGTCAAGAACCGTTCATCTGCGAGCACTGCAATACTGAAGTTGTTCCGCTTCAGCATGCTAGCTGTCGTAATCACTGCCCGCAGTGCTTGTGGAGCAAGCACGTGGACGACCGCGGACCGGGGGACCGTGCGGCTACCTGTGGCGGGCTCATGGAGCCTATCGGCTTAGACTTTCGCGGACCCAAGGGCTGGATGATCGTCCACCAGTGCACGAGATGCGGAAAAACCATCACGAACAAGTGTGCTCCGGATGATGATCAAGCCAAATTCACGGCACTGCATCCCTGATTTTTGAAGTAATATTTTGTTCAATTTTTGTGGCTTCAGCAAGGGCTCTTTTCGATTTACACTTGAAAATCTATTGGCAGAACCTCTAGGCTGCGCAGCCTCATGCGTTGGTTCTGGATGCTCTGTGCCTTCGGCCTGCTTTTCATCGCTATTTGAGGAGCATACTCATAGAGACAGCCGCGAACACGACTGCATTCTGCTACAGAAATAATTCACCTCCTTCCACTATGCAGACTGCTTGAATTGGCCTAAGTACTGCTCGCTGAACGCAGGAGAAATCGGCATCGCTTCTTCTACTTTTCCTTCGGGCACCACGACCAGCTGATCTACATTCGTCTTCTGATCTGGCTGAATAGAGAGTGTGAAATCCCCTTTCTCCAATGCCTGCTTCAGGCTCATCGACAGATGGAGTGAACGGAGGACGGACGGCAGACCAAATTGTTGAATGTCTTCCTGCACCTGTGCACGCAGCGCCC
>CAYOLJ010000105.1:0-2573 GCA_964404805.1 uncultured Candidatus Peribacteria bacterium | reverse complement strand
ATCTTCTATTTAAGGCGCATCCTGTACAATGAACACTCATGCGTAAAATGATCACACTCGTCATCGGCCTTATCCCGCTCGTTGCACTTGCTGCCTACGACACCGCACATCTGCCCTACAGCGATGCGCCCGGCGATCGCACTACAGCTGTTGCCGTGAGCTTCCTTACGCAAGAAGAGGTCTTGCAGGGGTACCCCGATGGTACCTTCCGTCCCGGTCAACCAGTGAATCGCGCAGAGTTTCTAAAGATCGCTCAGCGCGCGGGTACGAGAGAGTTTGTTCCCCCGATCGACACTGCCTGCTTCCCTGACATTGAACCCGCTGCGTGGTATGCACCATTCGTCTGTGCCGCGAAGCGTGACGGTATCGTCTCGGGAGATGCCGAAGCCGGTGTTGATCCCTCGCTCTGGAAGTTCCATCCCGATCGTAACGTGAATTACGTCGAGGCGCTGAAGATCCTTATGAGAAACTTTGGCATTGTGACCATTCAGCCCATCGGTGCGGTATGGTACGAGCCGCTCATCACAGGGGCGATTGCGCAAGGTATTGCGCTCCCGGGTGCTGATCCTGCACACGCGCTTACGCGCGGAGAAGTGGCACAGCTTGCGGCGTCGTTTGTCGCATGGAATCGCGGCGAGCTTGCAGAACTGCGTGCTGCGCAGGAGGGCAGAACGTCATCTTCCTCTTCCTCGGTCTCATCGATTTCTTCTGCTTCCTCGATGTCCTCTTCTTTCTCGCTCTCTTCGGTTTCCTCAGCATCCTCTTCCTCCGTTGCCTACGATCCCGGACCGGACTTCTTACAGATGCCCTCGTTCCTGCGCCTGGGAACCGTTTCGTCCATCCTCGGTGCAGCCAAAATTTTCAATAATTCCGAGCCCTTCATCGTAGAAGATGTCACTGTGGTGTTCACGGGTACAGTGCCAACCATCGATCAGGTGCGCTTGTACGCAACGGCCGACGGTCGCTACCTTGGTGGTGCTTCACGTGATTCAAGTGATCCCTCCTCATTTACGCTGCACTCTTCGCCTGGGCTTCTCTCAGTCGCACGGCGCGAAGATGCTTCGGTGTATGCACGGGCGATCTCTCGCCCTTTTGATCAAGGTGGCGAGAGTGGTGAGGATATTGCGATCGATCACTTCTTCATCGAAGGTCGTGGAGATTGGAGCAATCGGCGCTATAGCCAGTCCACTACCGAAACGTACCAGACTTTCGAGACGGCGCGCTCCACGTTTACGTCCATTGCCAATGCAGGTCCAGCAGAAGATGCGCTCGTAGGCGGAGTGGGGCGCACACTCGGGCAGTGGAGGCTTGAAGGTGTGCGAGGGGATGGCAGCGCAGATCTCAGAGTGACCGACATCGATTTCTCGCTGGGCGTGAGTGGTGGAGTCATTCTCTCGAATGTCACGTTGGGTGCCGATGGAACGACGGAACGTGCGGATTGTTCCGTTGCCGGTGATACCATCACGTGTGCCTCCGTTCCCGAAGGCATTGGTACTGTTTCGAGTGGTACGCGTATTCTTACCTTGCGTGGTGATATCACGATTCCCGGCTCGTCACAGAGCGCGGGGTTGCAGGTAGCGCTGACGCCTGCGGGATCCGTAAATTCCGCCGGTGCACTCACATGGACCGATGGCACGACCAGTTTTTCGTGGGTGCCGTTCGATGGAGCACAGCTGCAGGGGACGTTCTACATCTTCTAATCTCACAGGATCTTCAGCGGAGCGATACTGAGCGCAAAGCTCTTGCGCTCCCCTGAGTCGAAGGCGATATCCGCCACCCCGCCACGCACGCCCGATACGGTTCCCTTGCCGAATTTGGGGTGCTCCACGCGCGTGCCCTCGGCCAGTGTTTCCTGGGTACTGTCATCGAACACGATGTCCTGGTTGAACTCGACACGCAGTTTCTTATCTTGATTGAATGGTTCGACTCCGCTCACCACAGGGGGCTCCACTCGCCTTCCGGTGAGCGCCTCTTCCTGTCCGCGCTGCGCTGCCCACGCGAAGCTGCTCAAGATCGAATCACTGCGTCGCTCGATCACGCTATCGGGAAGATCATCGAGAAATCGGCTCGCGGCATTGGCTTTCGTCTCGCCCCACAGCATGCGTGAGCGTGTGAAGAAGAAGGTCAAGTGTGTCTTGGCGCGTGTCATCGCCACGTACATGAGGCGACGTTCTTCTTCGAGTTGCTCGCGGTCGTAGACGCTGCTTGCGTGTGGGAAGATTCCCTCCTCGCAGCCGACGACCGTCACGTGTTCGAACTCGAGCCCTTTGCACAGGTGCACGGTCATGAGGGTAATAGCGTCATCTTTGAGCTCCGCCAGGCGATCTACTTCCGAGACGAGCGCCACTTCCTCCAAAAAACTCGTAAGGGAGAGTTGCGGTTCCAAATGATTGTACTTGTGCATCACCGAGAGGAGTTCCTCTACGTTCTGCCAGCGGTCTTCACCTTCGTCGGTTCCATCCTTGAGCCACTTCTCCATACCGATACGTTGTAATAGCCGCACCGTGAGGTCTGCCACGGCGAGGCGCTTCGCATCCTCCTGCAGCTCCGTGATGATCTTCATAAATTCTTTG
>CAYOLJ010000104.1:0-2885 GCA_964404805.1 uncultured Candidatus Peribacteria bacterium | reverse complement strand
CTGAATTTCTCTTCCTTGACACCGAGAACCTATACCTATACCCTAGGTATAGGTATTACGTTTCCCCAACACAGTATGGTCGATCCTCACGATCACACGACAAGCACTCCTGGCAACGGCAAGGTTTCACTGTCGCTCAAGGGAATGCATTGTGCTTCGTGCGCAGGCCTCATTGAGCGCTCATTGAAGAAGCTCCCCGGCATTCAAAGTGCCAATGTAAACTTTGCCGCTGAGAAAGCCTCGATACTCTTCGACGCAACCAAAACTTCTACAGACAATCTCATTCAAGCAGTAGAAAAAGCAGGCTACCATGCCTCTATTGCCATGGAGAACGACCGCGATGCTGATCGAAAACGCCGTAAAGAAGATGTGCTCGCTGTTCGACGGAGTTTCATCGTGGCCTTCATTTTCAGCACCCCGCTGCTCCTGCTCATGATCGTTCCTTTCTTCCCGCAGAATGCAGTGAGTGCGCTCCTCGGGCCGTGGATGGGCATCCTCTCGTTTATTTTCGCCACCCCCGTGCAATTCTGGCTGGGGGCAGGTTTCTATCGTGGATTCTGGTCCAGCTTGAAGATGAAGACCTTCTCGATGGATAGTCTCATTGCCATCGGCACCTCCACCGCGTACTTCTTCAGCCTCTTCAACTTCATCATCGCATCATGGGGGCGACGATCGCTCATCGGCGAGACACCCAACCTCTACTTCGAAGTGTCCGCTCTGCTCATCACCTTTGTTTTGCTGGGCAAGTGGCTCGAAGCGCGCGCCAAGGGCCGCACGAGCGAAGCGATTGAAAAACTGATGGGACTGCAGCCCAAGACCGCCCGCGTGCTGCGCGACGGCAATGCGACAGATATCCCCATCGAAGAAGTGCAGGTCGGCGACACAATCGTCGTGCGCCCGGGTGAGAAGATTCCCGTGGATGGCATCGTGACCCGTGGCCTCTCCTCCGTCGATGAATCGATGCTCACGGGTGAGAGTATTCCCATAGAGAAAAAGGAGGGTGATCGTGTGTTCGGTGCCACACTGAACCAACATGGCTCCATCGAATTCACGGCAGACAAGATCGGTGCCGAAACCGCCCTCGCACGTATCATCCGCTTCGTCGAAGAAGCGCAGGGCAGTAAGGCACCTATTCAGAATCTGGCGGACTCCATTGCGCGCTGGTTCGTGCCTGCGGTTATTCTCACAGCAATTCTGACGTTTGTTGTATGGATTCTGCTCGGTCAGACCCTCACCTTCGCACTACTCGCCTTCGTCTCAGTGATCGTGATCGCCTGCCCCTGTGCACTTGGCCTCGCCACTCCTACGGCCCTCATGGTCTCGACCGGTCGCGGTGCGGAGCTGGGCGTGCTGATTCGCGGTGGTGAGCCGCTCGAAGCAGCCAACGCCATCGATACCGTCATCTTCGATAAGACAGGCACCCTGACAAACGGCAAGCCCGTGGTGACCGATATTCTCCCCGTTGGATCACTGAAGGCGCCGGAACTTCTCGGCATCGCGGCAAGTTTGGAGCAGGTCTCGGAGCACCCGCTGGCCGAGAGCATCGTGCGCAAGGCGACGGAAGATCATGTGGCCCTTGCTGCCGTGGAACATTTTCGCGCGATCCCCGGTAAAGGCATCGAAGGCATGATCGCCGGCACGCTCACGTACCTCGGCAACCGCAAACTCATGGAGCAATTCCAGATTTCAACGGAACACATCGAAGAACAGCTACGTGCACTGGAGGAACAAGGCAAGACCGCCATGATTCTCGCGACGAAGGAAGGCATACTCGGGCTCATCGCTGTGGCCGATACGCTTAAAGAAACCACGCCGCAGGCTGTTGCTGCGCTGAAGAAAATGGGCCTCACGCCCGTAATGATCACGGGTGACAATACCCGCACGGCGCAGGCCATTGCCAAGCTCGCAGGCATTGAGCGCATTCTCGCCGACGTGCTGCCAGAGCAGAAAGCTGAAGAAGTGAAACGTCTGCAAGCTGAAGGAAAGCGCGTCGCCATGGTGGGTGACGGCATCAACGACAGTCCTGCACTCGCACAAGCTGACTTAGGGATAGCCATGGGTAGCGGCACCGACATCGCCATGGAAACCGGCGGCATCGTGCTGGTGAAGAACGATCTGCGTGACGTCGCAACGGCAATCCACTTAAGCCGCACCACCGTGAGCAAAATCAAACAGAACCTCTTCTTCGCGCTCTTCTACAACATCGTGGGTATTCCGATCGCCGCACGTGCCTTCGCGACATTCGGCATCATCCTGCGACCGGAACTGGCCGGATTCGCCATGGCCTTAAGCTCCGTTTCGGTCGTAATGAATTCCCTGCTACTCAAAGGATGGAAGCCCGGAAAATTGAACCTGCTGTCTCGATTCGCACCCGTCATCATGACTGTAGGATTCACGGGGCTCTTTCTCGTATTTGCACGATTGAGTGCATAATCCGGCTTTTCCGCAGTTTGGAAAGGACATTCTATGAATAACTTTTTTGTTCAATCTGCCGCAAGAGAAACTCTCAGCACCCCATTGAGTTGCGGGGCAATTTGTTGAAGAATGCCTGCAACGATTTTTCCCCAATACCCATGAACAGTCCCGAACGCGAACCCGAAGCCATCGAACATGCTGAGCATCCCGACATGCACGCAATGCTGCAGACGGAACTCAAGCACCCCTTTCATGCGGATCCGGAGGCCTACCTCGATACGCATCCGGAAATCGAGCAGAGTGCATTTCAGTCATCAGATACACGCATTCTGCGCACCGCGGGATCTGGCATCCTTAAGGATCCTGACCAATGGGCGCGCCAGCTGGCGGACTATGTGCACGCGCTGGAACAAGAAAATGGCGACGAGGCGCAGATCGCAGTGCAACTGGAAGCGCACGACACGTGCGGT
>CAYOLJ010000103.1:0-2985 GCA_964404805.1 uncultured Candidatus Peribacteria bacterium | reverse complement strand
AATGCCTTAGTCGACTGTAGGGACGAACATGATCCTGATGAGGACTGTGTGGAATTCCTACATCAGGGACAAATACTCGATCTTAATGCGAGCCCAGATACTGGCTGGGAGTTTGTCGAATGGGCCGGCTCGCGCGATGCAGATGGCGCAGAGTGCCCATGCAAAGATAGCACGGACAGAGCTTGTAGCATTCGTTACGCTGATGCTGGTTACTATGACGACGATGAATCCATTGATCACACAATTTGCATTGCAAAGTTCCAACAATTGTCCAGCTCCAGTAGCAGCGCGCCTTCCTCGGAGAGTAGTTTCTCTTCCAGTGAGAGCAGCGAGAGCAGTTCCGAGTCTTCGTCTTCTTCGAGCGAGAGCAGCTCCAGCAGTGAGTTTTCTTCCAGCGAGAGCAGCTCCGAGTCTTCGTTCTCCAGTGAGGAAAGCAGCTCCAGCAGTGAGTCCTCCTCGAGCTCCGAATCTTCCTCGTCGAGTGAGAGCAGTAGCTCCAGTGAGACGAGCAGCTCTGAATCCTCCTCTTCGTCCTCGAGTGAGACAAGCAGTTCGAGTAGCGAGTCTTCCAGCTCGGAGGTCGGCAGCTCGTCGTCATGACACAGCCTCATCTGCTCTCAGGTTTTAATTGGTGAGCCCGCGCGAAAAATTCGCCGGGCCCACCTGGAGTGACGGAGGAGAGAGAGTGTCTCTACCCTCTCCTGTAGTTCATCCACTTGGGACACTTGCGGGCGTCCCCCCTGTGGGAATTCATGTTCTTGAGCTTCACCGGGGTGCCGCACTCGGGGCAGGGCTCCTTTTTGCTTTTGAGGGGCTGGGAGCCTGCACCTTTGGGCAGAACACGCCTCTTGCGGCCGGGGAACACAAGCGAATCTAACATGATCGTTCACTCCTTTGCTCTGCTCTCCTGTATGCGTGCGACAAGCACGGGGCTCTCGATAGAAAGCCACAAGAGCAGATGATGCTGTGCGATATTGCCAAAGAGCGGCTTTCAGTATCTTATGACCTTTCTGCCATCTTCGTCAATGTACTGCTCGGGTTGTGCACCTGCGAGGGGCGGATGACCATATGCCGCAGTATCTCACTGATCTGAAGCCTGCGAAGCAGGTTTAGGCGCATCTGCCTCTGCTCCTCCTCTTCTTTGCTCAATTCCGGCACCGTCTCGCGCTTTGCAAGCTCCATGCTCTCTGCCACTGCATCGAAACAGAGTGGCTCCACTTCCATGTTCACCGGAAACCCGCCCTGCAATACGCGCTTGCGGATTTTATTCAAAAGCGAGGCCACAGGAGGATCACGCCACTTCGCCGTATCGCGCACGAGGGCAAACCCCTCACGCGTTCCTTTGAAAAACCGCTCATGGGGATCTCTATCATCGGGGGACATCGAAGCAAGGATAACGCAGATCACAATGCCATGTTGCCCTCTTTCTTCATGGAGTACACTGCACAGTCATGGAACTCTCTCTGTTCGCTACCATCACCGGCATTCTGGTTTTACTCGTCGGCATTCCCCTTCTCGTGCACGGTGACGCAACCGTCGCGTTCATACAGAGCGCCATGCGCAGCCCCCTCTACATGCGCACGGCAGGAGCGCTCATCGTCATGCTCACTGTGCTCACGCTTCAGGCCGATTACACCATCGGTACCGATCCCGCAGGGCTCATTCGCGTTGTCGCGTGGCTGGGACTCCTGAAGGGCATCACCGCCGCATGGAAGCCTGCTGTGCTTACGGGTATCTCGGAGCGCGTCTTCAATGACGGTGCCATACGTCCGATTCTCGGCTTAGTATCGATCGTCATTGGCGGTCTGCTGCTCTACGGGACACAGCTGGTCTAAAGCTCAACTGTGCTCCTCTCACCTGTTTTTGCCTGCCACTTTAAGGGGCGGAAATACGGGTGATTTGACGAGTATTTTGGAAATGAATTGGTATCATACTCACCTTTTGCTCTTTCACAGCTTCGCGTTTTGTAGGGAGTCATCTGGTTCTTCTGTTTTTTCACTGGAGGGGCCAGTTCCCTTCCCTACACCCTTTGGAGGCTCGATCATGAAAGGCCCACTCGTCCTGAAGTGGGACAGCATGCCCCACTCGTTTGTCATTCGCCGCAGCGGGAGCGTCCTCTTGGGGACGCTCACTATCCGCAAAGGGAGGGGGTGCCAACGCGTCCGCGTGCGGTTCCCGCGTGGTGTAACGCTCGAGATGATCAGTGGCGCCTGGGAAAAGCAGCGCCATCGATGGAGGAACGTTGCCAATCCACCCTCTAGCCCGTTTTTCTTGATGGCCGTTCGAGTCATTCGGCTGCCCAAGTTTCAGATCCTCTGGTACGTGTTGCACGTAGATGACAGGCCGTACGACGCCTGTTCCGTGCTACCAGGCAGAAGGCTCCGGAGCTGGAAGTAATGAGTCCTCCGAATGTGAAGGAGGGAAATGGGGGCGGCGATGCACATCGTCGCCTCCGTTTCAGTGTGCCTACACAATCGTCTCTTCGCTCTCCGATGTCGGTTCGAACGTCTTCACGAGATCCGTGATGTCGTGCGCCAGATCGAGGATGCGTTTGGTGCGTGCGGGGAACCATGCCTCGACCCACTCCTGTCTTTGCGCGTACGAGATATCCCCTTCTGTCGGCGTGTGGATTGCGCCTTTCGAGACTAAGTTCATCGACGAGATGGTACTTACGTCGACCTCGATCTTCCCTTTTAGGCACACCCCTACGGCCGCGCGGTGACCTTTCTCTTCGAGGCTCTTGCGCGTCACTTCCATCCCCCGCGTGAAGAAGAGGTGAATGCAATCACACATGTGGCGCGGCAGCATGTTGAGAATCGAGAACGCCGTGAACCCCGTAAAGAGCACATCATCCACAATGGCCAACGACTTCGACGTGACTGCGCGCTTGATCTGTTCCTCGATAGAAATATCTGTCTTGCTCTTCAAGACGTGGCTGCCATCCACCTGTTCGTAGCGCGTGATGTCGAGGCGACGAATATTAGG
>CAYOLJ010000102.1:0-3020 GCA_964404805.1 uncultured Candidatus Peribacteria bacterium | reverse complement strand
CGACGGCAAGCACCATCGGCGTCTGAATGCGGTTCGCAGCCTCAGGATTGCGACCAATAGCCTCCATGGCCTTGGAACCCATCCATCCGATGGAGAACGCCGGCATGAACGCACCGAACGCCATCGTTGCGGCAACGAGTAGGTTCTTATCGATCGAAGACATTGTGGTCTTCGCAACTTCTGCAACTTCTGGCATAAAAACGGGGGAAAAATGATGAAATGGTTAAAGCGCGCGGATTGTAGGGATGCCAGAAGAGACAATCAAGGGTCTTAGCGTGCGCTTTTCGGGAATTTGACAGAAACTGTTTTCGTAGAAAAACCATTTCCTCGAGGCAATCGTACATACAGGTACGTGTACCTTCGAATACATCATGCATGTGCCACCTCACCTGCCTGTCCATGATCGTGCCCACCATGCGCTGTGGCAGCCATTTTAAGGAAGACTGCCGTGAGGAGCGCAAAGACCAGCGCCTGAATGAATCCTACGAAGATCTCGAGCCCCAGAAACGGAATGGGGGCGAAGTACGGCATGAGGAAGCTGATGACGACGAGCAGGACTTCTCCTGCAAAAATGTTGCCAAAGAGACGAAAACTGAACGAAATGATCTTCGCCAACTCGGCAATGAGCTCCAGAATGCCGACGAAGGATCCGATCGGATCGCGCCATGGAGCCACGAAGAACTTGCTCGCGTAGGGCAGCACACCGAGTGCCGCGATGCCGAAGAGTTGTGTGGAGATGACAGAAATCAGGGCGATGGCCAGCGTCATGTTCACGTCCGCGTTCATGGAGCGGAAAATCGGCAAATTCATGATGTGCCCCTCGTGCTCACCCAAGATCGTGATGCTCCCCACGCCGGGCAGGATGCCCATCCAGTTGGCAAGCATGAGAAAAATCATAATGGTCGCGATGAGCGGAAAGAACGCCCGCGTCTGTTTCTTGTCGCCGATCACCGACTGAAAGAATCCGAAGAGGCCCTCAACAATAAGCTCCAGCAACGCCTGAAAACGCCCCGGGACCTCTTTGTACTTCGTACGCCAGGCGAAGAACGCCACGATGAAAATCACCAACATCGCCAGCCACGCCATGATCAGCGTGTTGCGGATTTCGAAGAATCCGAGGTGAGCGATTGTTTCAGAGGCGAGTGTGGGCGGTTCAATTCCGGACATCGAAGGGAGGGTACGAAGTGTGGTGGGAAAAAATCAAGAAAATGGAGCGTTAAGACACATCAGAAATCTCTCGGACCTTTCGGTACACGCCGACACCCGAGAGGATCACCGCCATCGCAAACCCCGTGATGATGAAAATGGGCGTCGTGCCCCACATCCTATCTATATACGCGCCGCCGAAGCCGAAAACGGCCACCGGAATGGCAATGATGAACCCCAGATTCCATGCGAAACGCAGACTCAAAAAGAGCCCCATCTGCTTCTCATCTTTGTGAGCCGGTGGCGAAGCATCAGGTGCCACTGCCCGGCGGGGGAACTGAACTACGGCGCCCGCGTC
The DNA here is from genome assembly GCA_964404805.1 of uncultured Candidatus Peribacteria bacterium. GTDB lineage: Bacteria > Patescibacteriota > Gracilibacteria > Peribacterales > Peribacteraceae > Peribacter. The sequence continues at coordinate 1,516 of CAYOLJ010000102.1, read as the reverse complement.
GGCGGCGCACCACCTTAAGTCTGGCCAGTTCGCGCTCGAGAATGGCTGTAGCCTCTGCAAAACCCTCGCGATCTTCGCGCTTCTCTTTCTGAAGCTTCTCGGCATCTGCCTTCGCCTTGAGAATCGCTTCTTCGGTGAGCTCCTCTGCATGATCTGCCGTATCGACCATCACGCGAATCGCGTGACCATCCACCTCCACCAACCCACGCGAGACCGCCAGCATCTGTTCATTGTCCTTCTGTCGAATAGTAATCGCACCCGGCGCCACAATGGAAATGAGCGGAATGTGATTGGGGAGAATCGTGATTTCGCCCTGCGGAGTGGGGAGGGAAACGGAATCCACTTCCCCCTCGAACATGGGACGATCGGGTGTGGTGATTTCGAGTCGGAGCATGAGACGAAAGAAAATGAAATTACGCCTTCACATCTTCGATGCCACCCTTCATGTAGAAGGCCTGTTCGGGCACATCATCGTACTTACCATCAAGAATCGCCTTGAAACTCTGCACGGTATCTTCACGACGCACGAACTTGCCGGGAATACCCGTGAAGGTCTCGGCAACGAAGAAGGGTTGCGAGAGGAATTTCTGAATCTTGCGGGCGCGCTTCACCGTGAGCTTATCTTCGTCGCTGAGTTCCTCCATACCCAAGATCGCGATGATATCCTGTAGCTCCTTGTAGCGCTGCAGCACCTCCTGCATGGAGCGGGCCGTCTGGTAGTGCTCTTCACCGACCACCGCAGCCGAAAGAATGGTGGACGTGGAATCGAGCGGATCGACTGCGGGATAAATGCCGAGTTCCGAGAGCGCGCGAGAGAGCACGAGTGTGGAATCGAGATGCCCGAAAGTCGTAGCCGGAGCCGGATCAGTGAAGTCGTCGGCCGGCACGTACACTGCCTGTACCGAGGTGATGGAACCTTTCTTTGTCGAAGTAATGCGCTCCTGCAGTGCGCCCATTTCGTTGGCCAATGTGGGCTGATACCCCACAGCGGATGGAATGCGTCCGAGCAGAACCGAAACTTCGGAACCTGCCTGCGTGAAACGGAAGATGTTGTCGATGAAGAGCAGCACATCACGCTGTTCCTCATCGCGGAAGTATTCGGCATGGGTGAGCCCTGCGAGCCCCACGCGAAGGCGTGGCCCGGGCGGCTCGTTCATCTGGCCAAAGACGAGCGCCGTTTTGGCGAGCACGCCCGATTCTTTCATTTCATAGTAGAGGTCGTTCCCCTCACGACTGCGCTCCCCCACTCCGGCGAACACGGAGTAACCTCCATGCTCGGTGGCAATATTGCGAATGAGTTCCTTCACGATGACGGTCTTGCCCACACCCGCACCACCGAAGAGGCCGACTTTGCCTCCTTTGAGGATCGGGCAGATGAGGTCAATGACTTTGATGCCCGTCTCGAGCACTTCGGTCTCGGTGGATTGCTCATCGAAGGTGGGAGCAGCACGATGAATGGGAGATCGCTTTTTCGTCTGTATCGGTCCCAACAAAGCTCCATTCATAAATGGTATTT
>CAYOLJ010000101.1:0-3152 GCA_964404805.1 uncultured Candidatus Peribacteria bacterium | reverse complement strand
TGCTGCTGCATCCCGGATCATTCGGGAAATCTCTGGCTCCGTCACCGTCGTTATCCACACCATCCTGACACTGGGCCTTGGGATTCGTTTCATCATTATCGGTGGGCGAGGAACAACTGAAGTCATTGGGGTAATCTCTGGCTCCGTCACCGTCGTTGTCGATGCCGTCATTACACTGATTTGTCGGCTTGCAGATACCGTTCTGGCAGATATCGGGGTTGGTGCAGTCTGCATTGGTGGAACAGCGGCAGGTGCTCGTAGAAGTAGCTGCAGGACAGATGTTGTGCTCGTCGTTATCCTGCTTGCTCGAACATCCCGGATCATTTGGGAAGTCGGCAAGCTGATCTCCATCGTTATCGATGCCGTCCTGGCACTGCGCCTTAGGATTCGTCTCGTCATCATCCGTGGGCGAGGAGCAGCTGAAGTCCGCCGTGTCCGTCGCACCGTCTCCGTCATTGTCGATACCGTCGGAACACTGAGGAGAGGGACAGGTAACATTTGTACTTACCATCTGACTCTGGTTGTTGGCCGTGTTCGGATCAGTGGAAGAGGCGGATACGCTCGCTCGGTTCTGAATCGTTGTGCTGCACGAAACAGTCGTGGGAATGTTAAAGGCAATGGTAAAAGTTCTCGACTGGCCACTCGAGAGGTTGAAGTTATTGCAGAGGACACTGTTGCTGCTCTGAATACATCCTGCAGTGGATGCTCCCGCATTGAAGGTGAGACCCGCGGGAATGGCATCAGAGACCACAACGTTCGTTGCAGTCGTTGGCCCTGCGTTCTGCGCGGTGACGGTGTAGCTCACGGTTCCGCCCTGCTGCGCTGAAGCCGGTCCGGTCTTCGTCACACTCAAATCTGCTCCTGTCGGCTTGCAGATGCCACTCTGGCAGGTATCGGGGTTGGTACAATCCGCATTGGTGGAGCAGCGGCAGGTAGACGTCGACGTGGCTGCCGGACAGATGTTGTGCTCGTCGTTATCTTGCTTGCTCGAACATCCCGGATCGTTGGGATAGTCGACGAGGGTATCGCCATCGTTATCAACGCCGTCCTGACACTGGGCCTTGGGGTTGGTCTCGTCATCATCCGTGGGCGAGGAGCAGCTGAAGTCCGCCGTGTCCGTCGCACCGTCTCCGTCATTGTCGATGCCATCGGAACACTGGGCTTGATGCTGCGGTGCTACCGTGTAGCCGAAGCTGATTTTATATTGCGGGTTGTTGTCGTAGTACTCCGTATCCGTGAAGTACGCGTAGATGTACTTCGTACCTGCGGGAATGCTCGTGCCATTTGCTACGACCGATGAAAACGTCACTTCCTTAAGTGGGTGGTTTGAGCTGGTCATAGAATTGCTTGCGTAGAAGCCAACCTTTAGCCAGGAGTCATATGACGTGAGGCTCGTCCCTGAGAAAGGAATGGCGACGTCACAACCTTCCCCGCGGAAGCAGCAGAACTTGCAATATCCCCATCCGCTGGAGCGCACACAAATGGAACCGCTTGGGCTCGTGATCCTCAGTATTTCTCCCCCTTGGTAATTTCCACTTGCTACGAGAGCTGGGGTGATGCCGGGGCTGTTATTCGACAGAACTCCAATGCATTGGTAATCCACCTGACTCTTTGGCTCATTGCCTGTGAAGGATTTTGGATTGTTGTATGGAGGTGACTGCGAGGCGTTCACCGTTGCACTTCCACTGACGATCGCCTGTGCCTGTGCCGTTTCGATCGTCGGTAACATGCTCTGCGCGGCAGTAAAGAGCCCGTCGCTATTGATTTGCGTTGCGATCAACAGCATTAGCGAAAGCGTGGCGAAAATTTTCTTCGACTTCTCTAGAGTTGCCATAGAGGCATGGGGGAAGGGGATGACATCTGGACAATTGCCATAAAGGATGGAATGCTACTTTAGTTAGTCTTAATGTCAACAAAACAAAGCAGAGTCAATGGAGAGGAATCTGGCTACAAACAGACAAAAATCAGTCTTCTGTTAATAATGATTTACACATTTGTCAAATCTTCAATTATGATGAGAAATCGTAGCTGAAAACAGGAATTCCTTACGAGAGCTTTTTCACATCATCACTTGAGTGATATTCGAGTTCATCGGAGGAATTTGTACTCTGTCGTCGGATTTGGACAAAATGCAGTTCAAGGGTATCTTTTGCCTGCTTTTCGCAGGCACTCTGGTGGGGAGTCGCCAAGTGGTAAGGCAGCGGCCTTTGGAGCCGCCATTCGAAGGTTCGAATCCTTCCTCCCCAGCCATTCTCCCTCGAAATATACGCAGAATCAGCTTTTCTCGTGTGATCGTTACGCTTTCGTGAGTTCACGCAAGAGAGACCTGAGGAGCGCATCAATGTTTCGCTGGAATGGAACAAAGTACTCCGCTTGGGATGATTTTTTGCCGACAACAATGGAAAAAATCTTCGGATCGTGCATCGCAAAGACATCTTCATCTGTCGTGTCGTCACCGATGAAAATGGCGCAGGAACTCTTGGTTCTCTTGAGCAATTTTTTCAGAGCTTTTCCCTTATGAGGTGCACGTGTCGGTAATGCGTTGATGCTGCGGCGGCCCTCGAAGAGTCGTGGAGGACTCGGCATCTGCCGCAGTGCCTTCCTCAATAGAGGAAGTAACTTCTTGCAGCGGTCCTGGCGGGAACAGTGGACTGTAAAGCTGTAGTCTTTATCTTCGATCCAGCACGAAAAGAACTTCTCTCGACCACGAAGCAAATCCTTCGCACGTTGAAGATTCTGGCGGTGTTCAAAACGCAGAGCGCGCACAAGAGGAGAAGAGCGCTTTCTCTCCAGTCCGTGATTACCGATGAGACGAATCGAAGTATCCGAAATGTAGGTGCGCAGATCACTGCGGCTACGACCCGAAATAACCACAACGGGAATGGTCTGACTCAAGCGACGGAGAAGTGTTGTTGTATGACGGGGAAGTCGCACAAGGTTCGGATGACTGCGGAGGGAGACAAGGGTGCCATCGAAGTCGATGGCGAGCAGAGGTCGCCGCTTCAGAAACGAACGGAGAGCTCTGCGCCCAGCCGGGGACGTCAGAGATCTCACTTCGGCAGGAAGGAGGAGTACCACGGAGTGGCCGCCACCCGTGCGAGGAAGCGATTGCGCTGGCGCTTATGCTCGGAGCACTTCTGCCCTGCCGACGC
>CAYOLJ010000100.1:0-3154 GCA_964404805.1 uncultured Candidatus Peribacteria bacterium | reverse complement strand
GAGCAGGGGGAGACTTTCGGGAGTCTCGCGCAGAAGCGCCTCTTCGACACGCTTGACCAGCTGTACGTTCGTGATGAGGGGAATGCCGTGATCCGTGGCCAGCCGTCGGATGAAGTAGCCATCCGTCTGCTCAGCGGAGCTACTGTGCGTGGGCACGTTAATGACGAGATCTACGCGTTTCTGTTCGAGGTACTCGCGGATATTCGGGCTGCGCGGCTCTGAGATTTTGTGCAGGAGCGCTGAGGGGATCGAGCGCGACTTGAGGAACTCGTGCGTATGTTGTGTGGCGAAGAAGGAGAAGCCGCGTTCCGCGAGTCGCTTGATAGAAGGGAACAAATCCAGCTTATCCTCAATGTGTCCGACCGTGATGAGAATGTTCTTCTTCGGCACTTTGAATCCGACAGCGAGCATTGCAAGAAGGAGCGCCTGTTCGACGTTGCTGCCGAAGCAGGCCACCTCTCCAGTACTCGCCATTTCCACTCCCAGTCGCGGGTCGGCTCCACGCAGTCTGTTGAAACTGAATTGCGCGGCCTTCACGCCGACGTGGTCCAAATCGATGGTCTGGTAGCGTACCTCAGCTGGTGCTTTCTTCAGCAGGGCCTGGGTGGCGAGGGTGATGAAATTAACGCCGGTTACCTTGCTTGCGAAGGGGAAGCTGCGGCTGGCGCGCAGATTGCACTCGATCACCTTAAGCCGGTTCTCTTTGGCGAGCAGCTGTAGGTTGAAGGGGCCGGAGATGCGTAGCCCGCGGGCGATGCCTTTGGCGATCTGCTTCACGCGTCGCAGGGTTTCGAGGTTCACACGCTGCGGTGGGAGTACGAGAGTGGCATCACCCGAGTGCACACCCGCATTCTCAACATGTTCCGAGATTGCATAGAGAAGCAGTTGGCCATCTTGGGCCACACCGTCGAAATCGATTTCCTTTGCGCCGATCTCGAATTTAGAAATGACGATGGGGGTTTCTTTGTTTACGAAGGCTGAACGTTGCACGTAATCAGTGAGGTCATCGTGCGAGTGTACGACGGCCATCGAAGCGCCTGACAGCACGTAGCTGGGACGAACAATCACAGGGTAACCCACAGACTGCGCGAACGTTGACGCGCCCGAAAGCTCTGAAAACTCCTTCCACTCCGGTTGATCGATGTGGAGTTCATCCAAGAGCAAGCTGAACTTGTGCCGGTCTTCGGCATGATCGATGTCTTTCGGAGCGGTGCCGAGAATGGGTAGACCCACTGCGGCGAGCTTGGGCGAGAGGGAATTGGGAATTTGCCCGCCCATCGAGACCACGATGCCCGTGGGTGTGGTGAGGTCGGCAATATCGCGCACGCGTTCCTCGGTGAGCTCCTCAAAGAACAGGACGTCGCACTCGTCGTAGTCCGTGCTCACGGTTTCGGGATTCGAATTGATCATAAGCACTTCGAAGTGCTGTCGTTGGAGCTCGTGGGCAGCCTGTACGCAACACCAATCGAATTCTACGGAGGATCCAATGGAGTACGGGCCGCCGCCGAGCACAATGGCCCGCGGGGTATTCCCCGAGAAGGTCATGTCGTGTTCGGTGCCGTGGTAGGTGAGGTAGAGGTAGTTCGTTTGCGCGGGGAACTCGCCGGCGAGTGTGTCGATCTGCTTGATGACGGGTGTGATGCCGTGTTCGAGGCGCAGGGCACGTACCTCGTTTGCCGAGAGATCCGTCAATAATCCAATTGCCCTATCAGAGAATCCAGTACGCTTTGCCTGTCGCAGGAGTGAGGGGGTGAGAGGGGTTTTTGCACGCGTGTGCTGAAGAGTGGCAGCGATGGTGACGCACGTGCGAATCCGCTCCAGAAACCAGCGGTCGATTCCGGTAGCGATCGACACTTCATCTACAGACCATTCACCTGCCAGGGCGGCAGCCACCGCGAACAGGCGTCGGGGTGTGGGGCGCTTGATCTCCTTGCCGTGGTCGGTGAATTTCATGGAACACGGCACGAGACCTTCCTCGCCGATGTTGAGCATGCGGATCGCTTTCTGTAACGCCTCTTCGAATGTCTTTCCGAGTGCCATCACTTCGCCCACAGATTTCATCTCACTGGTCACCGTGTCACTCACGTGTCGGAATTTCTGCAGATCCCAACGGGGCATCTTCACGGCTACGTAATCCAGTGCCGGCTCAAAGTCTGCACAGGTGACTTGTGTGATGGCATTCCGCAGATCTGGCAACGCGTATCCCAGTGCCAGCTTGGCCGCGATAAAGGCTAGGGGGTAGCCCGTTGCCTTGGATGCGAGAGCAGAGCTGCGACTGAGACGCGCATTCACTTCGATCACGCGGTACCGGCGCGACCTAGGATCGAGCGCGTACTGAATGTTGCACTCACCGACGATGCTCAGGTGCCGGATAACGCGCAGGGCGATCGACCGGAGCATTTGATAATCTTCGTTGTCGAGAGTCTGGCTTGGCGCGATGACGATGGATTCCCCCGTATGAATGCCGAGGGGATCCACATTCTCCATGTTGCAGACGGTAATGCAGTTGTCGGCGCTATCGCGCACCACCTCGTACTCGATCTCCTTCCAACCGGTGAGATCTTCTTCGACGAGTACCTGCGGCGATTCGACGAAGGCGACTTTGCAGATACTCTGTAACTCCTTTTCGTTCATGGCTCGGCCGCTCCCTTTTCCTCCGAGGGCGAATGCCCCGCGGATGATGACGGGGAACCCGATTTCCTTGGCGGCGCTCAGGGCAGCATCGAGCGACTCACACGCGTGAGACCGTGGCACATCCACGGCAATGGATGCGAGCTCGGCATTGAAGAGGGCGCGGTCTTCTGTCTTGCGAATGCTCTCGACTGGTGTGCCGAGCACTTCGACGTTGTGTTTCTTGAGTACGCCTGTGTCGGCGAGTGCCAATCCGCAGTTGAGTGCCGTCTGTCCACCGAAGCTTAAGGCGATTGCCTGGGGGCGCTCCTGCACAACAATGCGTTCCACGAACTGCGGGGTGACCGGTACGAAGTACACGCGGTCCGCCAGATTCCAGCTGGTCTGGTTTGTAGCGATATTCGGATTTACAAGTACCACACGGGCTCCTTCTTCTTTAAAGGCTTTGATGGCTTGGCTTCCGGAGTAGTCAAATTCTCCGGCCTCACCGATCTTGAGTGCCCCCGATCCGAGCAGGAGAATG
>CAYOLJ010000099.1:0-3157 GCA_964404805.1 uncultured Candidatus Peribacteria bacterium | reverse complement strand
TAAAAATCCCACAGAGAGGAAGAGTCCTGCAATGGGAGTGAGCCCCCGCCACCCTCCCACAAACGCACCAAGCAACAGAAAGAATGCTATCAGCATGCCGAGCGCAGGCAGTCGATACTTCTCCTGTAAAGAAAAACTCACTGATCCATCCGAGCGAGTAATCTGCTGCACGATGATGCTTTCCCCTGCATGAAGCAAAAGATCCTCCCGGTTATTCACAACAGTGTTGATGAACTCAACAGTATTTTCCACTTGTTCATTCGAAAGAAGACGTACCTGCACCTTCTGCAATGGATTGTCATCATCACCGCCGGTGGTCACCTGCAGCACTTCGGCCCGCATGAACGTAATTGACGGCTCAGCACCCTTGGCGGAATCAGAAATACCTGCAAGCAACAAGAACGTCATACATAGCCAGAAATACTTCATGCCCATAGTGTATCCAAAAGAAAGACAGTATTCGAACATTATTGGATACACTCGCAACGACCACTATACTGCTCACGTACCGATGCACGCACGCACTATCGAGGGACTGGCCAATATCATCACCCACGCCGTTGGTATGGGCCTGAGCATCGCGGCACTGGTACTGCTCGTTGTGTGGGCATCACAGAACGGCAACGCCTGGCAGATCACCGGCGTGAGCATCTACGGCGCAACTCTCGTTCTACTCTATCTCGCTTCAACGTTCTACCACGGTACGAAGCGAACGAGTGCGATTCTGCAAACCCTCGACCATGCGTCGATCTACCTGCTCATCGCAGGAACGTACACGCCATTCACGCTCACAATTCTTCGGGGAGGATGGGGCTGGACCCTGTTCGGCATTCTGTGGGGGCTCGCCGCAATCGGCATCGCCTCTTCCGTCCTGTCACCGCGCAAACACCCGATTCTGCGCTGCACCCTCTACCTGCTCATGGGATGGCTGATCACAATTGCATTGGTTCCTGCTTTACAGAACATCCCGCACGAAGGAATCATCTGGTTACTCGCGGGGGGCCTGCTGTACACCGGTGGCGTGGTGTTTTTCGCGAGCCGCCGTCTCTTCGCCCATACCGTCTGGCACATGGCCGTGCTGGGGGGCAGCATCTGCCACTTCTTCGCCGTACTCACTGTCGTACATCCCTGACGATGGATTTGTACTCCCGCACATAGAAAAACAGAGCGGCGCCTGATATCATCCGCGTGATTGTCCTATGAAAACTTCATCCACCTCCACCACTGCCGGCATACTCACTGGAACACAGAGCGCTATCGTGCTACCCGTTGTAGCCTTTGCGATCCCCTTCTTCATCTCGGGCCCCCAGTGGCTCACGGGCACTGCCGTGAACTGTCTGCTCATTTTAGCGGCAGCACGACTGCCTCGACGTTTCGTGTGGTCGGTGATCCTGCTGCCGAGTGTGGGTGCCGTTTTACACGGTGCACTCTTCGGCCCCTTCACACGCTTTCTGCTCATCTTCATTCCGTTCATCTGGATAGGAAACTGGGTCTTCGTTGCATCGTTTCTGCGTCTACGATCCTCTTCAGTATTCCTGGCCGTGTGTGCCGGAGCCCTGATCAAAGCCGTATTCCTCGCACTCTTCGCTCTCGCCTTTTTCCGTTTCGGTTTCGTGCCATCGATCTTCGTAACGTCTATGAGCGTGATTCAATTCATCACCGCCGTTGCCGGAGGAGTGCTTGCACTGATGATCCTGCGATTCCTCAAGACACCGCATGAATGACATTCAACGTTGTATTGCACTCTTTGAGAAGAAGGCGCCTCTTGTCGCCATGCTCGCACCGTCGTTTCCGGTTGTGTACTCCTACCCCCAGATTGTCGCGCTCCTAAAGAAGCTAGGGTTCAAAGCAGTGCTCGAGGTCTCGGCAGGAGCAATGAAGACCAATGAGCAGGTGATCGCTCTTCTGAAGAAAGACCCGAAGGCGCGGTTTATCTCGAGCCCCTGTCCTGGATTTGTGCGCATGGTGCGAAAAGATTACCCGCAGCTGATCCCCTACCTCGCCTTCGCGGCAGATTCCCCCATGATCGCCACCACGCGCATGGCCAAAGAGAAGTACCCCGACTGCCAGCCCGTGTTCATCGGACCCTGCTTCGCCAAGAAGCTCGAAGCCTCGGAGGACTACCCGGATCTGAACATCCTCGTGCTCACGTACAAAGAACTCGACGCAGTGCTCGAGCACTTCAAGATCGGCGAAGACACCGAATCCTCCGGTGCGACATTCGATCTGGCTGCGGCTGCAACGCGCATCTATCCCATGGATGGTGGTCTCACCATCACAAGCGGGCTCAAAGACGTGCTCAAGCCGGAAGAAATCCGCATCATCTCGGGCTACAAGCAGATCCCCGCAGTACTGGAAGAGTTTCAGAAGAACCCCAAAATCCGCTTCGTAGATGTGCTCTTTTGCGAGGGCGGCTGCATCGCCGGCCCAGGCATCATCTCGACCCTCTCACTCGACGAACGCAAAAAGCGCATACAGGAATATCAGCAGACTATGGACGCAGCACATCTTTAAGCTTTTCGAGCTTTGGTGCGATAACGATCGTGCAGTAGGGAGCGTCTTGATTGCGATCGAAGTACTGGTGGTGCTCCTTTTCGGCAGGGGAAAAAGTTTCAAGCTGCCTCGCCTCCGTCACGATGGGAGAAGAAAACTGTGTTTGGGCTTTCTGGAGCGCTGATCTGACACGCACTTCCTGCCCGGCAGTTGTACAAAGAATGACGGAGCGATACTGCGTTCCGGCATCCGCCCCCTGACGATTGAGAGTGGTGGGGTCGTGCATGGCAAAGAAAACGGCCAGAAGCTCTTCGAGCGGCACAACAGAGGGATCGAAGGTCACTTCTAGCACTTCGGCATGCCCCGTGTGGCCGGTGCAGATCTGCGCGTAGGTGGGGTTATCGGTTTCACCCCCCGCGTATCCTGGCATCACCGCAATAACTCCCGACAAGCGTGCAAACACCGCCTCAGTACACCAGAAGCATCCGCCGCCGAGCACGATCTTTTCAGTCTTCATGACCAGGGATGAACCGCATCGAGAGAGAATTGACACAGTGACGCGTATTCTTCTCGGTGATGTGCGCTCCTTCGAACGCGTGACCGAGGTGCGCCCCGCACTGCGCACACTGAATCTCCGTTCGCAGCCCGTCGGCATCGGGCACAC
>CAYOLJ010000098.1:0-3209 GCA_964404805.1 uncultured Candidatus Peribacteria bacterium | reverse complement strand
CGGTCGCGTCCTGTCACTTCGCAAGGGCGATGGCGACATTAAAGAAGCAAAGGAGGGCACGGAGTGCGGTATGCGCATCGATGCGACGTGTCCTATCGTTGAGGGGGACGTACTGGAGGTGTTCCTGAAGGAGTTGAAGCGGAAGGAGGGGGCGAAAGCTGCTTAAGATCAGGTGCCACTGTCTGGCTATTGACGTTTTGCAGCATGAAATCACGCAGAAGCGCGTTTGCCGTGCGATCGGTGACGGATGTCAGATGCTTGCAGAGGAGGTAGAGCTGCTCGGGTGAGAGAGACTTGAGCTTTGCTTCGAGCGCGGCATCCTCCCCCTGCGGTTTCTCGCCCACGAGGAGCGGAATGTACTCCTGCGGGTTCACCTTGCCCTGCTCGCGACCCTTCTTGAGCAGTTCCAGAGCCTTCTTGCCATTCTTGGTCTTGTGGGTGCGCTGAATGAAGGTGATGAAATCGACGCCGTTCTGACCCTTGAGCGAGATTTTTTTACAGAGGTTTTCCCACTCTTTGGTCGGGACGAACTTCAACTGGTTGCGCACGGTTTCGCTCTGTCCCTTGAAAAAGCCCACAGCCCAGCCAGTGAGCCCCAGCCATGCCAGTGTGTAGGGCGAGAGTTTTTTGTTTTTCGCATCCAAGAATCCCGAGAGGAGTGCCATGCCTGCTGCAGCGAGCACGCCAAGCATCTTCAGTGCTCCTTTGCCGCGTCGAATAGCGGCGGATTCCGGTCGCTTGGTGTGCACGGTGTTGTAGGCCTTGGTCCATGCCGGATCGCCATCCAGTACCATTTGAAAGAACCTCTCTACCTGTGCAATGTCACGTTTCTGCCTCTCTGTGAGGTCGGGTCCGCTGCGCATGGTCTTCAGTTCCTTGATCCACACGGCGGCATACCCCACACGGTTTGCCACGCGGCCGTTGAAGACCGTCACGAGCCCATCGCTCTGTGCCTGATTGAGCATGTCTTCGATCTTGCTGAGATGAATCCCTTTGGCATACGCACGCGAGGGCGTGCTGAAGTCCTCTTCAGGAAAACTCTCGCGCAGATCCTGCCTGAGTGTCGTGATGTAGGCACCTATGACAGCCTGTGCTCTCTGCTGGCCCTCTATAAGATGTGGGACTTCACTCTTCTTCTTGGCCTTCTCGAATTCCTTCTGCAGAATTCTGCCCTCTCGTGGCAGCATTTCTATGGCCATCGTCATGAGGCTCAAGTCACGGGCGTTCGCCACGTCCTGCCGTTCGGCATCACGGGGATTCGATGGGCGACTTTCTGCTGCATTGCGCGTGAGTGCCTGACGAACTTCAGATTCACTGATTCGTTCCCGTTGCTCGGGGGTGTGAGCCTGTGATTCGCGAGGGGCGTCGGCCATAGGGTGAATCTATGTGTTACATTCGACTGATTAATCACGGAATTTTGAGTGGTCCGTTACATTGACCACAGTCTTGCCCTGTGGTGCAAGTTGCGTTCGTAATTTGTTGATGACATCTTTCATTTCAGCTGATGATCCCGTGAATTGTGCCTTGTCGTCACCCGAATTCAATACGGCGTTGAGGTGCGTTCGCAATTCGGTCGTGAGCTGCTTCTGCGTTGCTTGATCTGCCGCATTCGTATTCTGCAGGCGCTGTAGTGTTTGGTTGATCTGTGCAAGTTTTTGCTGCTCTGCAGTGCTATCCAGCTTGAGACGACTTTCAAGTAGTCGCGCCGCGTTATCTCCCCCGACAGCACGTGGTCCACCTCCCCCACCCACAAGAGGTGGTAGGTAGAATTTGGGTGCGAGCAATTGATCAGGTGCCTTGGCGATGTTCAGGGCCTGACCGACGTTCAGGTCTTTCCATGGACCCGTTGCCCCCGGCAAGGGTAGCGGTGCGAGGAGCGGCAGCTTCACGAGCAGTCGGCCAATCGAAGCACCGGCGTTCATAATGGGTGAGGCGAACTTCTCGAAGAGAGTGTCCATCTTGAAGGCCGCTTGCGCCCCCAACCACACGATGACAATTGCCATACCCACCCACAGAAGTTGCCAAAGATTCGTTACCCCTGGTATCGGAGAAACTAACATTTTTTTCATGAATGGATGAGTCGCGATGTCCCAACCTGCCGGCTGGTTTGCGAGACCCACATTGACCATGATGAAGCCGATGGAGAAGGGGATGGCCGTAACGACCGGAATGAAGGCTGCATGCAGGAACTTGTTCCAGATTTCCATAGGATTGAAGACTTTCAATTGGTCTCCTGCAACGAATCCAATAAACATGAAGGGCATGAAGGCAACGGTGATCCAGATGACGGGTATGCGAATCAGCAAGACCAAGGTCAGCGCAAGAAGCGGAAACAGCAGCGCAATGCTAAAGAAGAGCATGATGCTCATGAGCAGCGTGAACATCAGTAGCTGAGGTAACCGTGCGGCGGTGTTCGGTCCTGCAAGAGGATTACCGCCGCCCGCCCCCTGAACCTTTGTGAAATATTGAAATCGAGCATGATTGTAGATGAGCCCTCCGAAGATGGCATTGGGTGTATTTGCGCTCGCTGCAAGACTCTCTTCTTTTACGCAGACCACCGGCTCTTTTCCTCCGAAATCAATGGGGCACTTCCAGGGTGGTTTTCTGTTTGTGCCATCGAAGAAAGCAAAATCGGAAATCACTTTGCACTCTGCCGTATTCCCTTTCGTGTCGAACGTGGTGCAGGGAACATTGATCGAGCTGGGTAGCGAGTAAATCGTCGCCGTGAGGATGTTTGCAAGATCCAAGACCACTCGCGGAAAGAACCATGAGAAATTGACGAGAACCACTGCGAGCACGAATTTCACGGCGTACTTCTGTACGTATCCTCCTTCGGCAAAGATCACTGTCATCACTGCGCCGATGACGAGCATGAAGGCAAGGAGGATATTGGTGATATTGCGCGAGATCTGCCAGAGCTTAAGCAGGGTTGCCCCCATTGACTGGCCATCGGTTCTAAGGTTGATAAAATTGGGATCTAAGAGCATTCCGCAAATTGCCGAGAGAATGTAAATGAGAAAATGAGCGAAGATTGCCACCCAACTCATGGCTTGGTCTATTACCTTGAAGAACGGATCGATTGCATCACCTGCAGCACGAGCCGATTCTACAAGGGCAAGTGCCCCCATGCCTTCTGTTCGCACAATCACTGTGAGAAGCAGGAGCGAGAATGTTGCGAAGAGGATTTTTCTTTTTGAGAGCATTCCATA
>CAYOLJ010000097.1:0-3304 GCA_964404805.1 uncultured Candidatus Peribacteria bacterium | reverse complement strand
ACACGTACGTGACAGGAGGCATTGTTCCGCCCCCGCCACCACCCCCTCCCCCACCCCCCGGTGGTAACCTCACCATCGATAAGCAGGCAGATCGCAGCGAGGCGCAGGCTGGCAGCATCATCGCCTACACCATCTCTGTGCGAAACCAGAGTAACGTAGCCGTTGGCCCTGTAACGGTCGAAGACACGTTCTCGCCCAGCGACATGACTGTGGAATACGCCGATGGCGGCTCGGTGAGCGGCGGATCGATCCGATGGGATCTTGGGACACTCGGTACCAATGCCACCCGACTGATTCACTACCGCGTACGCCTCAGTCAAACACTACAGCACGGTCAAACCGTGAGTAACTCGGTGCAGATATTGGGCGGCAACGCCAATGATACCGAACAGGTGCACATCATCCGCTACTTCCCGCAGACCGGTCTGCTCAGCCGATTCATGCAATCGCCGACGGACAAGGTCGCGTACCTGCAGCCAGTTAGCCCAAAGAAGCGCGAAGCCGATGCCAGCATTCCCGCTCTCACGTGGATGATCCTCCTCTCAACCGGACTCACCGGAGGTGGATTACTGGGCAAAAAGTTCCTCCTTGGTTTCTAAGGGAATCATCTCCCGACAAAAGGCCCCGGCCATCCGCCGGGGTTTTTTGTAGCTGTGGTTCATGGAACCCCAGCTACGAGGAAGATCCCAGAACAAATTCCCGCACACGACGCGGAACCTCCTGAGCAATAGCCTCTGCAAGCTGCTTTTGTTCTTCTGCGGGAGGAACGCTGAGTACCCACTGTGCGAGGTCTACACCGGTTGAAGGCGATCCCAAACCGATGCGAATGCGTGGAAAACCCTCCCCCACGTACTCCACGACGGATCCGAGTCCGTTGTGCGTTCCCGGCCCCCCCTGATTGCGAAACCGGATCTCGCCCAGCGGTAAATCACAGTCGTCACTGAGCACGAGTAACTGAAAGCCGGGATCAAGCTTGTAGAAATTCACGAGCTTCTGCACGGCCTCACCGGATCGATTCATGAACGTGGTCGGTTTAACGAGCAGAACAGGGACATCGCCGATTTGGATTTCCGAAACAACGGAAAGTAATTTCGCTCGGTCTTTCCACTCCCCTTCTCCGAAGGTACTGCTCAGAATATCGGCTGCGCGAAAGCCGGCATTGTGGCGCGTCTGCTCATAGGTGCCACCGGGATTCCCGAGGCCGACGATAATCAGGAAGGGTTTCATCGAACGTGAGTGTAACAGTGTGAACCGAGAAGTTCAGCACAGAGCGTTGCTAGGCGAGAAATCGGTGAATGATCGTGGCGAAGGCCTGCAGAGCCCGATCGCTCTGTGCAGCCGAAACGCGCGTGTTCACCTCGTGGGCGATCTTGTTACGAAGCCGGTGTGCATTCCAGACGTCATCGACACGATCCAACCGCGGCCCCGCCTTTTGAAGTTTCTCGGCGAATGTTCCTGCGTATCCCAATGCCTTGAGCACCGCATCGCAAATATTCTCGGCCTCGAGCACCCTGCGAGCCAGATCACGGCGCTCAATGACCTCATTCCATGCTGCACGCAAACGATCCTTCTGCAATTGCGGAATTTTGGTGTTGCAGCGTCGCGTCATCCACACCACATAGACCAGGCTCATCACTGCAAACGCGGCCAAAAGAAAGAGCCCGTACATGCTGTTCATGGTTTGGTGGTGGTTTTATGCGACTTGAGATCTTTCAGCGAGATCTCTCGGCTTACGACCGCAGAGAGGACCTCTTGAATGTGCTTCGCATCCTTGATGTTCTTGCTGTGCAGACACTCCTCCATTGTCTGAAGAATCGCCGCAGCCACAAGGCGTGGACGTGAGACGTGTTCCAGTGAAATCGTACCGCCGGTCGAAACTTTTTCGATAGCAACCGTCCCGTAGCGGAGAATCGTCCCCGAGAGACCTTTGATCTCGTAGCTCACGCCCTGAATATCTGAGAAGAGGATCTTCGTAGCAGAGCGATGGAACCACCCGTGCCACTTCACGTCGATAATCGCCTGATCGGTGATCAGCCAGACATCAAGGAAGTAATCGAGGAAGTTACGGATCCACCAGATCAGCGAGAGCGTACTCGTAACCGCTACGATGTAAAAGATCATGAGAAACGGCGCGATGGCGAGAAACACCCACGATGCAATGAACGCAGTGGTGGGCCAGAACAAGTGCTTGAGCCCCAGACGCCAGTGCGTATGCACGTAATGACGCACATCTTCGTCATCCTCTAGATGCTTTGCGAAGAACCAATGATTGAGCTTGTCGATAAACGAGTGCACGGAGGAAGTGTAGCAAAAAATCCCAGAGAGGCCCTACACAATCCATCGGGCCTGATCTATACTGCAGAGGATGAATAAGAAGCCCGTTACGCTGTGGTTCCACTTCTTCGACGTTTTGCTGAACATCGTCATTATTGTGGCGGTGGTGGCAGCAATTCGCACGTTCCTCATCTCCCCTTTTCAGGTGGAGGGGAACTCCATGATCGACACACTCGAGAACCGTCAGTACATCGTCATCAACAAGCTCGTCTACTTCATCCATACTCCCGAGCGCGGAGACATCGTGGTCTTTCGCCCACCCAACACTGATCACAACAAGTACTACGTCAAGCGTGTGATCGGACTTCCCGGTGATGAAATCACTATTCGCAATGGCGAGATTTTCGTACGTGCCGATAGCAATGGCGAAGCACACAAGGTCGAAGAGCCGTACTTAAACGAACGCAATCAGAACCGCACTTACGTGGGGGCGGCGGGCAGCGGCGATGAGAAACGCTACACCGTGCCTGAGGAGCACTTCTTCCTTCTGGGCGATAACCGTCTCGGCAGCCTCGATTCCCGCTCCTTCCGCAATTCGCTCAATGAGCCCACACCGTACGTTCCTGAGCAGGATATTAAGGGACGCGTATGGTTCGTGGCACTGCCTCTCGGCAAGGCTCACGCAATGGAACCCCCTGAATATGGCTTCTAAATTCTTGCACAGCCATATTGGGCCGCTATACTGGCCTTGTCCCCGTCGGGGTTTTTTCTTCTGAAAGAGCAATGTTTAAGAAGACCTCTGAATACCTCCGTGGCGCTATCGAAGAACTCCACCATGTCCGCTGGCCCACCCGCCAGCAGGCCGTGCGTCTGTCATTGATCGTCATCGTATTCGTCTTCTGTACGTCCGTAATGTTCGGTGTTCTCGACTTCGCACTCTCGCGCGTCGTGTCTCTCCTTCTCTCACTCACGTAAATCTCTATGGGCAAGCAAGATCCTAACGCTGGTCGTAACTGGTACGTTGTGCATA
>CAYOLJ010000096.1:0-3377 GCA_964404805.1 uncultured Candidatus Peribacteria bacterium | reverse complement strand
TGACGTATGCAGAGATTGCGAAGATGGCGGTGGAGGCTGCGGGCCTCATGCCGCGTGTAGGTGCACTGCCGAATAACCGCTCAGCGAGAGGACAGTGGTCTGCGGGGTACATTGCTGCACTGGAGGAGCGAGGTGTATCCGCTTTCGCGGCATCTGGATTGGATGTGAATACTCCTGCACCGCGCGGCGCTGTTCTTCAGATTATCCTTGAGACCTTTGGCCAGACGATTGCGTCCCCACAGGGAGGGATGTACAGCGACGTCTCAGCAGAAACGACGTTCGCCGGCGCTGTCGAAACTGCGACGAGCAATGGGATTGTGTCGGGGGATGACGGAAAGAATACGTTCCGACCTGCTGCACCCATCAATCGCGCAGAAACCGCGAAGATCGTCCGCAATGCCATGGTGAAGTTCTAGAAGGAATTTGCGAGGAATTGACAATTTAATGAAAGTGTTTATGATTGTATCTGTGATACTTTCGCGTCTCAGCATAGCTCTGGCATTGAGTGTTCTGATTGTTGTGGCGCTCCCCGTTCCCGTCTCCGCCGAACGCTGGGATTACCT
Source organism: uncultured Candidatus Peribacteria bacterium (assembly GCA_964404805.1). GTDB lineage: Bacteria > Patescibacteriota > Gracilibacteria > Peribacterales > Peribacteraceae > Peribacter. The sequence goes on along the minus strand of CAYOLJ010000096.1, from coordinate 2,814 downwards.
CTTTGAGAATCTCTCGTGGACACCGACTGAAACCGACGGCGAAGGAGGGGAGCGGTCGCTCTCCATCGGCAGTTTTGCCGAAGCAGGACAGGACTGGGGATTCTCCAACAGCGGATTCTGGGGTTATCTCTTCAGCGATCTGGCATGGCCAGAAGAATCCTTCTCAGTGGGAGGATTGGGGGCAGGGGAGTGAGCGTGATTTACTTTTCGGCGTCGACCTTCACGGTGAACTTCTGTTCGAACTCGCCTGATTTGAGTGTTGCCTCAAACGTGCCGGTTGACTTGATGTGCTCGACGAGGCTGACATCCGATACCTGAGCTTGCACTTGTAGCTGATCTGCAAGAGCTTCAACAATGTGCTTCTCGGTGATGGCAGCGTAGAGCTTGCCAGTCTTTGTTACCTTGCGATTGAAAACCACTTCTTTGCCAGTCACTTTACCAACTACGCTGGAGCGCAGGGCCATCTCGCGCTGCTTCTCTTCGGCTCGGCGCTTGATCTCTTCTGCGTAGCGACGACGCACGGTGGGCGTGGCTACGAGCGCTCGACGGTCGGGCAGCAGGCAATTCAAGGCAAAACCGTCCCCCACGACGAGGAGGTCGTTCTTCTTACCAATGCCCGGAATGTCTTGGAGGAGGAGGATTTCCATAGGTGAACTGAAGTTCACAAAAGCCGCGAGAGTCTACGGACCGAATCAGGACCTGTCAAGGGCCAACTTTAATTCACATCTCGCAAATAGCCTATTAGATGGAGAATAGCCAAGACAAGAAGGACAACCAGCCCTTGCCGGATAGAAATTGTCGTTCCTGAAGGATGTACCACTTGTGGAGCGTGAGAAAGCGATCGGAATGGAGAGAAGGATGCCCGATTGCAAGATCGTGCACGTCCTGGTGGTACGCGAACGTGTAGAGCGGGGAGTAGAGGAACACGGCCGGCACATCTTCTGCGAGTACTTTGCGGAGCTCTCCGAGAGCTTCTTGGCGCTCCTGTTCGCTGAAGGTTTGTCGAATTTGCGTGAGCAGAGTATCGGCCTTGAATGAGGAGTACTGCGAGAAATTGTAGGCATCGAGACGTAGACCAGAAGGACTCCCTTCTGTGTCTTGAATGCCATCGCTATGCCAGTAGGGATAGCTGTCGAGGTTATCGAGGAGCGACTGGCCAAAGAGGAGAATATCGTAATCGCGGTTGATGAGCTTCTTTTCAAATGCGGAGCGTGTCTCGGGTACGTCAATGATCACCTCAACACCGAGCGTTGCCCATTGGTCGCGGATGAGCTCGGCAGTCTGTTTGTAGGAAGGCGGCGAGGAGCTGGTGAGGAGCCGCAGCGAGAGGCGCTCATTACTGTCATTGATACGAATGTCCGTCTTGTCATCCGATTCCCTTCGACGCAGCATGCCCTGATTCACAGTGAGATCCTGCACGGTAATGCGCTCATCCGGCGTGAGGGTACCTGCACGTGAATCAACGAACTGTTGAAGAAGGATTTGTTCGGTCGAGGCGCGCCGAAATTCCTTTGTGTTCGCAGTACGCCAGACATACAGAGAATCGATGACGTTTCCTTTTTCATCGAGAAGTTGTACGAGGTTCTGTCCCAGCTGCAGCGAACCCGTTCCGCCGGTTGTCGGAAGGGCAACGATCCATGTGCCCGAGGCGGTGGGACTCTCTTGAACGGGGATGTTGTTGACGGTGGCGCTGGCCTTCACCACGGAGAGCGAACCGGTAAGCGTAAGCGCCGCACCTGTATCGAGGAGCACGATAGGATCAGCATGGAGTGCACCAACCTCGTTCGTTTCACGAATTTCTAGCAGACGCTGGAGTCGGGCTTTCTCGGGTAAATTCCATTTCGATTCGAAGAGGGCACCCTGCGCGGCCGTTGGATCGTAGTTGTAGCGCCAGTCAGATGTGTTAAGTTCAAGGAGAGGAGTATCCACGATGACGCTTTCGGTGAGGCCATCGACGATTTCTTGTTTATTCGTGCCAAGCTGCAGGCCGAGCCTGAGTTTGGTGTCTTGCAGAAAGGGATGAGTGAGATTGAAGAAGAGTGCGACGTACTGCGGAAGTGTGTAGTTGATTGCGACAAATCGACGAGGAACGATGGGATCGCCCTTATCGTTGCGGGGAACCAAGCGTACGCCGTCTAAGTTGCGGATATCGGTGAGGAGCGAAGAGTAATCGGGGAAGATGCGAAAGATGATACGTTTGATGTAATAGTCGGGATCGATAGGCCGAGGGAACCGCTCCAGCGTGACTTCTGTTGAGAGGTCGGTCTGTACCAAGCTCTTGAAGGCGTACGGCCCTGTGCCGACCGGCTTGAGTCCAAAATCCAGTGCTTGGTCAAGCTTGCGAATGGGAACGCCTTCAAACGAACGCTCGGGCAGAAGTCCTAACGTGAGATTGCTGGCGAAGAAGCTATACGGTTCATCGAGCAAAAATCGGATTGTTTTGTTATCGACCTTCTCTACTTTGACTCCGCGAAAGTTTTCGCGCAGGAGGGTATTGGGAAAGTCGGGATTCTGAATTGTGTGGAACGTGAAGAGAACATCTTCGGGAGTGACGAGATGCGGAGATTCTTCGGTGGAGTCATGCCAGACAATGTTATCTTTGAGGGTGAGGGTGTAGGTTTGCCCGTCGCGGCTTACTGCGAGCGTAGCGAGGTCATCTTCAATCTTCTTGGATTCGGGGTTGTACTTGAGCAGGCCTGAGAAAACGAGTGAAACGATATCACGATTCACATTGTTGGTGATCGTGAACCAGGGATTGAGTGGTTGAAACTGACTGACAGATCCCTCGATGTACGTGCCACCACGTTCAGGAAT
>CAYOLJ010000095.1:0-3382 GCA_964404805.1 uncultured Candidatus Peribacteria bacterium | reverse complement strand
CTCAACGAGAACAGGGCGATCTGGCCACTGCTCGATCCTCGTACGAGGAAGCGCTGCGCTTCCATCCAAAAAACGTGTACGCCCTCCTGGGGCTTGGCACAGTAGTCGGTCAGCAGGGATCCGCGAGTGAAGCCGAGCGTTGGTACCGCGAAGCCATCGAAGTCGATTCTGCATTCGCACCGGCACATCTGAATCTGGGAGCCTTGCTCGTCAATACGGGGCAACTGGAAGAGGGCATCGCCGAGTATCGCACGGCACTGGATTTCAATCCCTTCTTTCCGCAAGCCCATTACAACTTGGGCGTGGTGCTGGCCAAACTGGGCCGCAATGACGAAGCCATCGACGCCTACCGCGAAGCTGTCCTCCTGCAACCGCGGTTCACGGCCGCACGCCTCAACTTCGGCATTCTGCTCTTCAATCACGCACACGACACCGAAGCTGCTGCAACACAGTTTGAAGAAATTCTGCAACTCGATCCAACGAACGCACAAGCGAGAGCGGCACTGCAGCAGATAGACAGGCAGCGCTAAAGAAAAGTCCCGAGGCGCGCGTGAAGAGGCCTCGGAACAGCAATGGCAAGTACGGCTTGCGGATCAATGAATGAGGATCGTAGCGGCGATAGCCGCGGCCTGTCCGTTGTCGTCGGACTGATGCTCATGCCAGATAAGACACGGGGGCTCTACAACGAGGAGAGCACCCTTCTCTTCTTCGAGCTCTCCCTCCTTGGGAACGATGACAAACTTCTCGTGAGCCACTTGAGGAATGACTACGCCCCCATACTCATTTTGGCGGATACTCCACTCGACGGCCTCCCACCTTTCGATGAGGGCAATGGCATCCTTATGCGACGAAGGCACCTCTATGCTAGTACGCGTTGCGAAGAGATGCTCATGGCCCGATTCATCCCAGGCCATGATGACTGGAAAATCCCAGTCAGGAATGTGGAAGACTGACCAATCCCGCTCACGTGCTATGCGCACTTGATGGCCTTCGACCACACCCACGAGGTGGAAGTACAAGGGAGCCTGAACCCCCTTAGAAAGACGCACACTGGTTCTTTTCTTCATGACAACTCCACAAATATGTCTCGTCCACATCACGAACCATTCGTGATCTATTTTCTTGAAGACGAGAACGACTCCCAATACCTTTAAAAAAGACACTGAGAGCCGTCCTCACTTCAAAAATTCTGCCGTGCCTGCCAAAGATCAGTGCCCAGAAAGCATTCATTCTGAGCCGATCTATTCTACTTATATAACGCAATTTATCAATTAGTCAACGTGAGACGCGGTCTCGGAATTGAGTGAACTTCGTGCAAGCCGGTAGCATGGATTCCCTACTCCTCATTCACTCACCTCACCATGTCTGCCTCTGAACGCCTCTCGTATGTCGCCGCCACCGTCAGCCGACGGCCGATTGCGTTAGCGACAATGCTCGTCGTTACGATCACGCTCATTGCCCTCTTCATGACGGGCACCGTGCGTATTCCCAGTCGGCAGACCACCATGGATTTTGCTCTGCGGCAGCGCGTGTCTGCAGCATCCACGCTGCAATTCAGTTTCCCTGCACTCATGGATCACCGAAGCGCAGAGGAGCACATGGTCGTACCAGAAAGCATGACCGGTGCGTGGGTGTGGCAGAATGAGACACTCGTTTTTCAGCCTGCCTCTGCGCTGTCGGCCGGCAAGACATTCGTCTTTCACCTCGACCGACAAGCCCAGAAATCCGACGGCACGCCCCTCGGCAAAGATCTGGATTTCACCTTCATCGTGGCTGGTCCTCCACAAGTTGCCATGCGTATTCCCGACGTGGGTGCACAGGATGTCACCGTCTCTTCCAAGATCACCATCATCTTCGATCGCCCCATGATTCCACTCACGCAGGTGCAGGGCGAAGCCGCACAGGCACGCCTCGCACACTGGCCCGTGACGATCTCGCCCGATACGTCCGGCAGGTGGCGGTGGCTCTCGACGGTTGCTGTGGAATTCATTCCTGAAAAGGGTCTCACCCCGAGCACGCGTTACACCGTCAGTATTCCCGAAGGCATCGAGACCGTTTCGGGCGACAGCACCGAGGAGGATTTTTCGTGGACCTTTGAAACAGCAAGGCCGCAGGTCATGTCGAGCGATCCTGAAGAGGGCTTTGCGCTTGCTGGACCCACGAGTGTGCTCTCGCTCACCTTCAATCAAGAGATGGATGCCAACAGTGCCAAGGAATTCCTCTCGCTCGCACGCACGCAAGAAAATTCTGCTGCCGAAGACATCGGCATCCGCACCGTGTCGTACGGCACTATCGAAGTGGAGAAGCGATCCATCACCGACAGAAAAACGCTTGTCATCACCCCTCAAAAGCCTCTGGCATTCTCCTCTGCCTATGCGCTCACCGTCGCACCGGGACTCAAGGGCAAAGAGGGAACACTGGGCAATGGCACGGGCTTCACGCTGCACTTTTCAACGGTGGGATCGCTGAAGGTTGAGAAATCCACATTCGAGTACGGCCGTGTCACATTTGGGTTGAGTAATCCCCTCTCGGAAGAATCGCTGAAAAACCAGATCTCAATCACGCCTGCCGTCGAGAAGTGGAGTGAAGCATCATGGCGCCTCGCCTCATGGACAGATGATCGCGAGCTTAGTGCGTACCTCCCTCTCGCGCCCTCGACGCAGTACACGATCACGCTGGGTACCGGCATCACCGATACCTTTGGCCAGCCGCTCGCAGAGCCTACGAGTTTTAGCTTCACCACCGATGCGCTCCGCCCGGAGCTGCAGCTGGAATCAAAAGGTGAGTTCGGCATCTTCGAGCGCGAAAAGCCCCCTATCTACTATCTGAAATCTGTGAATATTGCGCGGGCGGAGGTGGAGCTCTCTGAGGTGAATCTCGAAGATTTCCTCACATTCCGCGGCTCACAGCAGACATGGAACGCACTCCCGGCCAACGTCACCCCTCTGCAGTCGTGGTCGTATGTTCCACAAGTGAAGAAGAACATTTGGGATACACACCCCTTCGATTTGAACAAAGAGACAAAGAAAGCGCTTCCATCAGGGCTCTACGCACTCAGAGTACGCGCACCGAACGAGAAAGGATACGACGAGAAAGAGCTGCAACACACGCAGATTTTCGCTCTCACGAACACAACACTCACGCTCAAGTACTCGGGCAACCGTGCACTCGTATGGGCGGTAGATTTGCGTACGGGTGATCCCGTTGCCGGTGCACGCATCGGTTTCCATTCTCTTAATGGCGACACGGTCATCACCGGTAAAACCGATGCACAGGGATTCTTCGAAACCGCGATCGACCTCAAGCGCTTCGCCACCGATAGAAACGAGTGGGAGCCGGAATTCTGGGTCACGGCAGAGACGAAGGATGATTTCGCGTTCGT
>CAYOLJ010000094.1:0-3790 GCA_964404805.1 uncultured Candidatus Peribacteria bacterium | reverse complement strand
ATCGGAACGGCTCAGTTCAGAGTGCATGGCGCCGTCCACGAGCATGTCATTGGCCATGACGAAGAGCAGCACGGCTGCGAGTAAGCTAAAGGGGATCTCTTTGCGCACGGTTGACCGCTGCACGATCACGGGGGTGATCATGGCCGAAATACCAAGAATCAGAAGGATGTTGGCCACGTTACTGCCGACCACGTTACCAATGGCAATGTCGCTGGCGCCCTGCGCGCTTGCCACGATGTTCACGACGAGTTCCGGCGCGGACGTACCAAAAGCCACGATCGTGAGCCCGATGGCCAGATCCGAAATACCAAACCGTTTAGCAAGGGTAGATGCGCCATCCACCAGCCAGTTCGCTCCTTTAACAAGGAGTACGAATCCAATAATGAGGAACAGCGCAGCGAAGAACATTGCGAAGACTGTAGCATGTGCTTGTCTCTCCTTCCATGCCTTCAGTACTATGGGGGCAATGACAGCTGCAAAAAAGTCTCAACCGGCTCAGGGGTCTCCCGAAATTACAAAACTCCAGGCAGAGTGTGCTGTCCTCAAACAAGAGGCCGATCGATTCAAGGATATTGCCGGTCGTGCGCAGGCGGATCTGCAGAATGCGAAGGAGCGTCTTGAACACGAACGGCAGGATGTGAGCAAGTTTGCCTTGGCCGAAGCGTTGACGCGGCTCCTCCCCACGATCGATAACTTTCAGCGTGCGTTTCAGCATCTACCGCAGGGGCTGAAGGAGGACGAGTGGGTAAAGGGTGTTGCCGCGATCGAACAGGAATTCGTGAAGCAGGTGACGGAGCTGGGCTTACAGAAGATAGAAGCGCTCGGTCAGCCGCTCGATCCTGCCAAGCACGAGGTGCTGCAGACGGAGCCGGGGAAACAGGACACAGTGGTGGAGGTCTTTGAAGAAGGCTACGAGTTCAACGGCCGCGTGTTGCGTCCGGCGAAGGTTAGGGTCGGTGACGGGAGTACGGCAGCGTGAGAAGTACCTCAGGCAGTTTCTACACAACACTGCTCACAGAGTTGTTTTGTGGTTTTTATGATGTGCAATTGGAGGCTGTCTTCGGGTCGGTGGGCCGGATCGCGCCGCAGATCAGCGATTTCCCGTGTGAGTAGGAAGACCCTCTGTAGGTCTCCGCGCTGTGCATCGAGGTGTGCCCTGGCGGTTCTCCGGATCAAATTCATCTGTGTACCGGAAAATGTCCCACCCACCTCTGTCGCGACGGCATTCTCGACGAAGCACAAGAAATGGGGGAGATCGTGGTCACTGATCATGAATTTATTATGATTTATTTATCATAATCTGTCAATATTCGCTCTGAATTGCTCACCGCGTTCCTCAAAATTTTTGAAGTGGCCGTAACTGGGGGAGGCGGGAGAGAGGAGGACAATAGAGGGTAGGGCGTAGGGTGTACCCGCCTTCGCCAAGGCTTCTGTGGGCAGGGGGTGTAGGGTCTGTTTCTTCGCGAGTGCGACGGTTTCTTCCATGGTCTTCGCATCGAAGATGCGTGCCTGGGTCTTGGTTTTTTCGAGTGCCTCCCGTATTCGCTTGCCGCTTTCGGGCAGGAGGATGATCGTCTGCACCTTTGATCGAGCGAGCCTCTCTGCGAGCGGTGTGAAATCGCACCCGCGATCCTGCCCTCCGAGGATGATCGTGACAACGCGGTCTCCCAGCGCATCGAGTGCGGCGATGGCGGATTGTGGCGTTGTCGAGATGGAGTCATCCACCCACTCGATGTCGTGCCGCATGCCGAGTGACTGCAGGCGGTGGGGCAGGGGAGTGAACGATCGGATGGCAGATACGGCGACATCGTTCGACACGCCGAGCTCGCGGCAGACGAGGAACGCCGCAGCGATGTTGCTTAAGTTGTGCGTGCCGATGAGGTGTGTTTCTTCGATGGCGAGTGGGGCATCGGCTGTGGAGAAAGGAATGCGTTTGCCCGGGCTCTCCTTGGCGATTTCCTGCGCTCCCTCGGAATCGAAAGCGAAGAACACGGTGTCCTCCTTCTTCTGGAAGCGCGTGATGTGCTTCTTCGCCTCTTTGTATGCCTCCACCGAACCGTGGTAGTCCAAGTGTTCGGGGAAGAACGCTGTCACTACCGCGATAGAGGGGCTCACCGTGAGATCCATGAGCTGGTAACTGCTTAGCTCCATCACGAAAATCGTGTCTGGCGCGGCATCGGCAATGTGCGCGATGGCGGGCTCTCCTATGTTGCCGACGAGCACACTCTTCTTGCCAGCAGTCTTCAAGATCGTGTGAATGAGGCTTGCCGTGGTGCTCTTACCCTTCGATCCGGTTACGCCGATGACCGGCGCTTCGGATCCAGCGATCGAATCGAAGAATATTTGGGTGGGAGTGGTGAGGTTTGCGCTATGAACTTTGAGTTCCGGCAGTGGTGGAATGCCCGGGGATTTGATGAGCACGTCGAATTTTTCGAGATTGTGTAACCATCCGCTTCCTACCTGTAGCCAGTGTGCTGATCCAGCAGGGAGCGCTACGGTCTCATCCTTGTCCGCTACCGTGATCTCGCAGCCGGGAGCATGCTCCTCGACTACCTTGAGCATGGCCTGACCCTCGCGACCAAAACCGAGGATACAAATCGATTTGCCGGCGAGCTCAGTGATTTTCATTGAAGGAGCGGAGAGAGCGGGGCGGGAATACAGTGCTCGGAGCTTGGCTTCAGTGCTTCTTCAATGATCTTCTTCGGTTGCTTGAGTGTAGGCAGCACATGCTCGACGAAGAGCTTCATCGCCTTGCTCTGATCCAGATCACCACGCTCGTGCGCGAGTAGGAAGGCGGCAATTGTTTCTTCGGGCGTGCCCACGCATTCGAAGGGTTTGAATCCTTCGAGGCCCAAGAGTTGTCGGAAAGTGGGGAGCAGCGCCTCTTCGTCGAAGAAGTTTCTACCGAATATTTCTAAGAGTGTCTTCTGCGAAAGAAAAGCGGCGAGCATCGTGAACACGAATGCACACTTGGGGCACGCACCGCACCAGCGTGACCCCTGTTTCTTGCCGAGGATCTTCCAATTGGCGTTGCAGCTGGTAGTAACAGGGAAGTACTGCGGCATCGTGGCGAAGATCTGTGTGATTTTCAGCTCACTCAATGGACGTAGCAGACTAAAGTACTCCACAGGAGATCCGCTCTCTTGCAGAGAAGTGCGCAGCATTCGTTCGCATTCCAGGCTCTTGCTCCATTGGTGATTGATTTGTGTTCCCAGGTATTCCACGTTGCCTTCGCTGGCACTGCGTTCGTTGCTCATCACGACTGCATCGAACCCATAGAGCTCCGCGATGACCGTAGCGAGGAACGAAAGATACGCAGTGACGGGAACGTGACCGTTGAGGGCGCCCTGCGCGTTTAAGTCAAAGAGCTCCGGTGCCAGATGGCGCTCTACGGTGAGCAGCGGTAATCCGGCGATTTCTGCCGTCTGTTCGATGAAGGGATGGCTTCCGATGCGTAACAGCGTGATGTCGTACCCGGCCTTCTTTAAGAGCTCCACGGTGACGGTGGAATCTTTGCCGCCACCGATGGGGACGAGGAGACGGGGGGTAGGGCGTAGGGCGTAGGGGGTAGGAGCGGGAGCGGTTTGTTGTTTGTTGTCCGTTGTTGGGAAGCGGACGAGGCCGCGGAAGTCGATCTGATTTTTGAAGAAGAATTCCCCGAGACCTTTGGTGTAGATCGTGTTCCAGAAGTCAGATTGTTCATTGGTTAGATTTCCGGATCGAACTTCGATCTGTTTGGGGCAGCAGGTTTTGTAGTAGCTGATGCCGGCGATCAGATCCGGCTCCAGCC
>CAYOLJ010000093.1:0-3811 GCA_964404805.1 uncultured Candidatus Peribacteria bacterium | reverse complement strand
CTCTTCTCGCTCGCCTTTGGAGTGGCGTTCTTCCTACTGACGGGCCTCTCGCTTCTCATCGACCCACTGGAGCTCTCGGAACACCTGTCGTGGTGGCCCGAGGCCATTGGGACTCTGCTGATTGCGGGATGTGCGCTGTACTTCGTGCTCTGTGCGCGCCAACAGCCACTGCGGGTCTTTTATTGGAAATTTACACCACCGCACCTGCGCGCAAGCATCCTGCAGGTACTTCTGGGATCCATCGATTGGATCGTCGAAGCCGGCATTCTGTACGTGCTCCTGCCCCCTGAAGCGCATATATCCTTTCCCATCTTCGTGAGTGTCTTCATGATCGCCCATAACCTTGGAGTACTGAGCAATACACCCGGCGGACTGGGTGTGTTTGAGGCGACCATCCTGCACCTCCTCCCGACGACACTTCCCTCCTCTCAGACACTCGGCGTCCTGCTCGCATACCGCGGCTTGTATTACATCCTCCCACTGCTCATTGCTGTTCCACTTCTGGGTGAACAGATCCTCTCCCAAGAGCGCATACAGTAGGTTTCATCTAAAAAGAAACAACGACATGATTTCGGCAGAGTTCCATGGTATTCGTGAACAGACTTTTGACAGAGCTGAAATGACATGGCAGCATGACATCGTGAACTCTGCGTACGTCCTTTTCTGCTCCCCTGTTTCCTCCTGCTGCTCCTTAGCAGGGGGTACCAGCGCATGATCGTTCGTCCGTAGATTCCATGCACGCGTCACCCCCACGCCCCAAGCTGGGGGTGATTTTCTATTTGTATTCCCCTTCTTCTCCCCATGGCAGAGATACCGGAATCCGAAGGCGTGATAGATAGCGAGACTCGCCACCAGCTGTTCTATCGCGCAGACGGTGTAAACTTCTGGATCTATGAACGGCTACCCAACGGCACACTTATGCTTTGGCTTCCGAAAACTCCTCTCTCTGTACCTAGAGAAGAAGCCCGCGCGCAGGTGTTTGAAACGCTTCAGCAGGCCCCACCAGAAACGAAAGCGGCTCTCACGACCGCAGGAGCGGCCTAACAGTATCAAAATAGGGAGGAGTGGCCGCAGCTGCTCCTCTTTTCTCAAAGAGTATGGCCGAAGAGATGAAGGCAATTCTCTTGATCCTATAGACTGAGAAAGCCATGCTGGAACCGATGTCTACAGTCCTCCTCGCCACCGAAGACGGCACGATCATGGGTACGGCAGATCGTGCAGAAGCGCACGCCTCACCCGGGATGCTCCATCGGGCATTCTCGGTGTTCGTGTTCCGCAAAGGAAGGCATGAACTGCTCATCCAGCAGCGGAGCAAGGATAAGGCACTCTTCCCTCTTATTTGGGCCAACACGTGCTGCAGCCACCTCAGAGAAGACGAGGTGCTCCCCGATGCGGCGCAACTGCGGCTCCATCAGGAACTCGGCTTCACGTGCCCGCTCACTGAGGGACCGTCGTTTGTTTACCGTGCCGATGATCCCGAAGCACGCGGAACCGAGTACGAGTACGACACGATCCTCACAGGATCCATTCAAGGGGATCCTCCTCTTAAAGCCGATCCTGCTGAAGTGAATGCGGCGAAGTGGATCACGACAGAGGAACTCACGAAGGACATGCACACAGATCCTACGAAGTACGCGCCATGGTTCCACCTCGCGTTCGCCATGATCATGCGTCGTTCCGCCCCGCTTTGATGCCAAAGAATTCTGAAACCATGCATGTGGCCATCATTCCCGACGGCAATCGCCGATGGGCAAAGAAACGCGCCTGGCATCCGTGGCAGGGGCACGAGAAGGCCGTAGAGAACTTTCAAACGATAACAGACTGGTGCCAAGCTGATCCGCGCATCGGCGTCCTCACGGTGTGGTGCTTCTCGACCGAGAACTGGAAGCGCGATCCACAGGAAGTGAGCAAACTCATGACACTCCTCGAAAGTTATATTGAGCAAGAGCGCCCCACGCTGCAGAAAAAAGGGATCCGTCTGTTGCACTCGGGACGAAAAGACCGCATCCCCTCTTCTTTCGCAAAACTGATCGAGAAGGTGTGTGCAGAGACAACACACTTCACGGATTTCACACTTCACCTCGCTGTCGATTACGGCGGCAAAGATGAAGTACTTCGCGCCTTCGAGAAGATGAATAGCGCTCCCCCGACAGATGAGGACCTGCGTCGTCACCTCGATCACCCCGAACTCCCGGATTTAGACCTCATCATCCGTACAAGCGGTGAACAGCGCACCAGTAATTTCTTCCTCTGGCAGGCTGCGTACGCCGAGTGGGTGTTTCTCGACACATTGTTCCCCGATTTCACAACAGATGATCTCAAGGAGGCCGTTGATGGCTTTGCCAAGCGTTCCCGTCGGTTCGGAGGATGAAACTCACCGCCGTCGCCCACGGCAAGATTATTCTCACCGGTGAGTACGCCGTGGTGTTCGGGCATCCGGGCATCGCCGTGCCGGCCCCCATCGCTATGCAGGTGACGTTCGAAGAGAACCCCAAGAGCCGCGCACTCACCCTCAAATGGCTCGGTATCAGCGGAGGGGAAATGTGGGAGGATTACGCCCGCAAGATCATTCTGCATCTTGAGCAGGAACGCTCTCCCTTCAGCGGAAAACTCACCATCCGCAATCAACTGCCCCTTAAAAAAGGTATGGGCTCAAGTACTGCCCTCATCATCGCCCTCACGCGCTGCTTACTCGGAGAGGGCAAGCGTGCAGAGGCGCTTGCGGTCGAAGATGCCATGAATCCGGGACACAGCGGCATCGACTTCGCCGTGATCTGGGAAGAGAAGCCCATTCTCTTCCGCAAAGGATCGGAACCTCAGGTAATCACATTGCCAAAAGATATCCTACGCGGCGCACTGCTCGCCGATACCGGCACACCGAACGAATCCACACCAGAGCTCGTGGCATGGGTGCAGGAGCAATCCGAGGATCCACGCGTCAAACAGGCCCTCATCACCATTGGTAAGTGCACACAGCGCCTGAAGAAGGGCGAAGACATCCGCACAGTCTTTCGTGATCATCACCGATCCCAGGTCGCCCTGGGAGTTGTACCCAAGCCCGTGCAGACACTCATTACAGAAATTATGCGATTGGGGGGTGCGGCCAAAGTGCTGGGTGCAGGCGGAAGAACCGGTGGAGGCGGAACTGTGCTGGCGCTCCACAAGAATCCCAATCTGATTTTGCCGGTCATCCGAAAGAGTGCACATGGAGTTTTACCCCTTCTCCCAATTCAATGACTACCGCCCGTTCCACGCCGAATATCGCCCTCATCAAGTACTGGGGCAATCGCAATGAGGAGCTCCGGCTTCCGATGGCTCCATCAGTCTCGATGACCCTCGACAGACCTACAGTGGAAATCACTGTCGAGGAAGCTGATGCATTTGCAATCCATTCTTTTCTCGCAGATGGATCGGAGAAAACATTGAAGGAGAAAGATATCGCACGTTTCCAAAAGGTCATCACGCTCATGCGTAGCTATCTCGAAACGCTCCAGGTAAAAGATTCCCTACCAGAGCACGTTTCCATCACTGTTCACTCGCACATCCCGCCCGCCATCGGTCTCGCCTCCTCTGCCGCTGTCTTCAGCTGCTTTGCAAAGGCCATCGCTGGATTGATAACACCAAAGATTGCACTGACTGACATGCAGACAAGCATTCTCGCGCGTCTGGGGTCGGGCTCCGCGGCACGGAGTATCTACGGTGGATTCTCAACTCTCGAAGAGGGTAACGGTATGGAACTCGGGAGCGCATGGAGCGAGCAAATTGCCGATGAGCAGCACTGGCTGCTCCACGATATCGTGACGATCCCCGC
>CAYOLJ010000092.1:0-3835 GCA_964404805.1 uncultured Candidatus Peribacteria bacterium | reverse complement strand
CGTGAGCGCGATCCTCGTTTTGGTTCTGAGCGGAGCGTACTGCAGGTCGCGGGCTTTCTGGAGCAAGCCACGAGTATGGCCGACTACAGGGTTCGAAAGCTCCTTCTCTCTGGCACGCATTCCGACGCCATCCACACCAGGAAGATACTGCAATTCACGCTCGATGGCGGTCACCTTCTGCTCCGGCGTACCAGTGAGGAGAATTTTATTAGTACTGACCGTGAGCAGTCGAACGTACTGCCCGTTCAACGAGCGTTCCAGACCCATGAGCACGGCAATGCGCTCCGGGTGCTGGTCAGCGTTACGGTTGAGCCATCGCAGTTCCTCTTTGGTGAAATCCAAGGCAGTACGGACATCCTTCTCTTCACGAGAGCGCTTGGCGATCTCGGTCGCTACATCAGTGCGCTTCTTGACGAGATCGATGGTGCGATCCTCCACCTTTTGCTCTCCACTAAAGTGGTTGCGCATGAAGCGGCCCTCCGTATTGATCTGTGTGAGGAGAGACCGTGACTGTGAAAGGAATGCCTTTTTCTGAGCAGCATTGGGACGTGCACGTACCACCACTCTGCCCAGACCCGTGACTTTCGCTTTCTCTACGCGCACCGCCTCGGTCGCCTGCGTGACCGGAGCTTCCAGCCCTTTGATCTGTGCATCCATTTCCTTCAGAGGATTGGTGAATGTATTCACCATCTCTTGTTCTGCTGCTGTTACTTGGTCCTCCAGGGGCTGCACCTTCTTCTGCTCTTCATCGATGCGCTTCTGGCGCTCTTGTATCACAGCATCGTAGCTCTCTTTCCATGGTGTTACACCAGGGTTGCCGGGGGGAGCGACGCGGAGGGTGATCGCTTCGTCCGTGACTTTCTTTTTCGACGCTCTCACGCGCCTGCTGGCCGCAGTCACTTTTGCTTTGACCTCGTCGAGGGTTGTCTTCGCTTTGAAGAATTTTTGAATGAGTGCGACATCTTTCACGCGCTTCTCTTCAATAGCCTTTTTCTGCTCTATTACCGGGAGGGGCGCCACGACTGCCCCTTCATCGGCCGTAGCCTTGGCATTGCATGCATTCACCGCAGCGAGCGCATCCGGCAGGAGGAGATGCCCCGCATCGACGCGTCCTGCAGCAGCCTCGACGCGCGCGTCATTAAGCGCCGTCTCAGCAGGGGTAACGGCATCCTTGGCCGTCTGGAGTTCCTGCTCACGTGCCTCTATTTCTGCTGGCCAAGTCTCGGCCTTCGTCTTCTTAGCAGTCTCGGCCTGTAGTGTTACCTTTGCGGCCGCGAGCCGACCCTTCATTCCATCAAGTATTCCTTGCTTGGTTCCGCGTTCTGTATCCAACGTGCCCCTCTGGGTCTTGAGATCACTGAGTCCGCCCACCACCGCTGCCACTGTTGCCTGCTGCAATGCATTCTCGGCCGCCGCGACGCCTTCTTGCGCTTCCCGCGCCTCCTTGCCTCCGTACATCTGCGTGAGCTGCGCTTCGTAACTGTTGTATATCGTATCCGTCTGCTGCTGCAGACCTTCATTCGTACCACGCAACTCCTGCTGCTTGGCACCCGCACGAGCACTGAATGTTTCGATGACGACATTCAGCTGTTGCATAGCCTGTCGCTGGGCATTCAGAGCCGAAGCGAAGACCTCCTGTGAAGGAAGTTGAAAACCCGTGTGCGCCTCTTGAATACGCGTAATGCCTGCATTGGCCTGCCTCACCATTTCCTGCCAACTCTCGCCATACTGCTGCTGCAGTTGATCGAGAATGATCTGGAACTGTTTGGCAGTCTCAGGGTCGTGAATTGATTGAATGCGATTTTGGAGCGCTACGACGAGCTTTTGCCTTCGCTGATCAATCGCCTGTAACTGAGCGGCAATCTGATTCTTGGCCTGTTTGAAACTCTCGTACTGGCGATCTGCCCGCTCCCCGTACGCCGACATCTGCTCTCGAAAGAGATCTGCGTGACCTCGCATACGAGGGGCGCCGCCAAAGTTTGCATCAGGTGTCATGCAGCGTTGGGAAGATCAACAATACCCTTCTCCGCCTCTTTGATTTCCTCGCGCTTTTCTTTTGATTCCTGAGAAGTACGCTCAAGACGATTCATCTGTTTCTCGGCGTCTACAAGCGACGCCTCCATCTGTTCGACTGCCTGCGACTGCTGTGACAATGAACCGGCCAATTCCTGATCGGCTTGAACGAGTTGCGTCAAAAGCTCCTGACGATCGGCGTCATTCAGTTTCTGCGCCGCCTCCTTCGCCCGAACCACCTGCTCTTCGGGGAGCGCAGTGAGCTTTTCGATCTCTGCAGAGAATGTCTGAAGATCCATAAGAGTGATGTGTATCTTTCCTCTATTATAACAGAAACGCGTTTCTCGCTCAATGCGCCTTTTGAGCCCTTTTCTAAGCCATCCGGCTTCGTTTGGTTCCGCTGCGCTACACCGAAACTACGCCGCGATTCCTTCCCTACTTCACTCCCTCTTCAATGAGCGTCTTGCCCTCCTGCATTTTCTCAATCCCCTCTTGCACCTTGGCAGTACGATCCTGCAAATCCTGCAACATTTCTTGTGCATCCTCTACGGCCTGCTTGCCCGCCTCAACCGTTCCCTCCACTGTTTCGCGCGTTGTGACAATGGCTCCACTCGCGGTACCAGTGAGCTGCGCCCACCATCCTTTCACGCGGGCCTGCTGACGCTCGATCGGTGCGCAACCTGTGAGAAGCACGCCGAAGAGAAACAAACTCCAAAGGAGAACCAGTGATGATCCCCCGATAGCGCCGGAACGGACACGACGTGCTCTCATACCATTACGCGATATCTGTGCTTGTACTGCCCTCCCCCTTTACCCTTCGTGCTCCCCCTTTTGCCGAGTCTTCGGAAGACAAGTCGGCAGAGAGGTCTTGCTCCGCACCGAACTTCTTGAAGAGATTTTCAAAAGAACCGTCGGACTGATCGAGTGCCTCGTGGAGCATGGCCATCTCATGATCACTCAACTTGAGCGAAGAAGAGACATTCTGACGTGCATCGGATGCAATGGGTTCGGCCCCCAATTTTTCGACACCCTGCAGCGATGCATGCAGCACGATGAAGGCATTGCACATATCGCACTTGAGCTGCAGCAGCATGGCGTTCTCACTCACCACGCGCACGGCACCGAAATCCACCGGAACCTGCTTGCCGCACTGCGGGCAACGCATCTGCTGACGGATTCGAAGGAGGATCTGCTGGAGCGTGTGTGGGTCCAATTCCATGTCCTCCAAGTATACCATGAAAGGCAGTCCCCTTCAAAAAATTTGATGGTGAGAAGAAGGCTTTACAGAGCCGCGATGATGGGGCGCTCACTGTCGGATGAACGGGGTCCTTCGGTTTCCTTCTTATGAGGGCTCCTGCTACACTTTCGACCCGTGCCCCGAACGTCACGGATTTCGCGCCAGCCCACCCCTTCTTCAGAAGAGAAACGCGTGCGCGTGCACCGTGCTCCCCGCAGAAAAAAATCGGTCTCCGCACCGGTACCCCAGATTGTTGCAGCACCACAGCCTGCCCGAACGGATGGGCAGGGATTCTCGCTGCACGTTGCCGCTGCAGTTGCCGCGGTGATTGCCGTCGTCGTGCTGTCACAGGGCGCACTGCGTGACGGCGCCCCATCGTTCATGGCACAGCTGCTGCCTTCACAGCGCATCGAAATCGGCCTGGAACACGCGAAACCCGTTACCCTCGTGCTCTCGCTCACTACGAACGGCACCAAAGGAGTGGCAGATATCCGGCACGATGCCCTCGAGACGATTGCTCTCAGCCTGCCGCAGTCGTGGACCAAGCGCGAAGTGGGCGGTGTGCCACTTGCGGCCGTCACGGCC
>CAYOLJ010000091.1:0-3974 GCA_964404805.1 uncultured Candidatus Peribacteria bacterium | reverse complement strand
TAAGAATAAGCCAATGAAATCACTGATAAAACGTCGTCCCGATTTTCTCGTTCAATAGACGATGAATCGCATTACGAGCCCGACTGTTGCCAATGTGGACAAGCACTCCCGCAAGAGCAGCTTCTTCAGCTGCCGCTCCTTTCGTGTCAAAACCGCCGGTGCCATTCTTCGATCTTCTCCCTTTGCTGACATGTTGCCTCCAATCGTAATTTCCCGCATGCACCCTTGGAACAAGCTCGGATGACGCGTCATGAGGATCGCCCGTATAGAGGCCATCAATTTCCGAAAGAATGACAAGGTGCTTCGCTTGCTTGATGATGGCAATCTTTCCTGCAATACGATCATTGTCATTTCCAATAGGACCCAAGGTCACAAAATCGTTTCCATTGATGATAGGAATGATAGGCTCACCCCACGCATCTTCAACCTCATAGTACTGACGGAACGTACGACGCATATTCTCTTTCCCCTCTTCTGTCTCAAAATCATTTTCCTCCACCAGACCCTGTGCACAATGAATGCCATGGGGAGCAAAATATTTCGTCCAGTGTCTCATAAGTTCATTTTGCCCAAGGCCGGAAAGCGCCTGTTTCTTCTCCTTCATTGCCTCCGCGACATCTGCGGGTAATAAAGATTGCCCCGTGCCGATAGCACCGGAGGAAACGAGAATAACACGAGCATGTTCCCGAATTTTTGCCATCTGGTAGGCAAGGCGGCGCATGATTTTCTCGCTTGGTTTCCCGTTCTCGCATAGCGCATCTGTGCCTGCTTTGATGACATACGTATCGCGTTGATGAGTGAATTGATGCTTCATGGATGAAAAAGGAAAATAAAATACAAAAAAACCGGGCTTAAACCCGGAATCGGCTTGGGGGCAGATGCCCCCGCAAACTTTAAAAGTTTACGCAGGCAGCACCTCCCCCGCTTGCGGCGGAGTGAAGGTGATACCCGACAGAGTCACTGAGAGTGACATGCAGGAACGACAGTACTGGAGCCAATAGTGCCGTGTCAATTCATCTGCGCGGAGAATGGGCCATCATACGGTCTACGGCATCGGCTGTGGCCCGAATGAGAGCATCGGTATCCTCCCAACCAAGGCAGGGATCGGTAATCGAGAGACCGTCGTGCGTCATCTCCGGCGAAATCTTTTGATTGCCCTGCTTCAGAAAGCTCTCCAACATGAAACCACGGACAAGTTCGTACCCGTCCACGTGATGTTCTTTGGCGTTGAGAACGGTCTGCACGACATGCGCTTGTAACAATGGATCCTTGCCTTTGCCATTACGGCAATTATCGTGACTTCCATCAACGATGATCATGGGATTTTCGACCAAGCGATCACGGAGTAAATGCGAAGAAAGGGCGACCGATTGCGGATCGTAATTGATACCGCTCTTTCCGCCACGCACGATGAGGTGCGCACGCGGATTGCCGGTCGTGCTGACGTGATTGCCCTCCCACGAGAACTCGTGAGGATGCTGTACCACCTGCACGCCATCCACTCCCGCTTCAATGTTGCCATCCACAGGATGCTTGACCCCCACGGGTGTAGGCAAACCCGAAGCGATGAAACGATGCTCCTGATCGCAGGAACTGCGCGCGCCGAGTGCGAGGTAACTCAGTATGTCATCGAAGTATGGACCATTATGTGTGAAGAGCATTTCATCGGCGAGTGGGAGGAGCTTGCCGACTTTGGTCATCATCGCCCGACACTCCCAGATGCCGCGATGGATATCGACAGGAGCGAGAGGGTCAGGCTGTGAGAGAGGGCCGGGCCATCCGAGTGTGGTGCGCGGCTTCTGGATGTACGTGCGGAGGACGATGAGCAGACGTTCGCGCACATCTTCCTGCAGACGCGCCAAGCGCTCTGCGTACTGCTCCACAGCAGGAATCGGCCATGCGGAGCACGGACCGACAATCATAAGAAGTCGCGGATCGGTGCCTTCCTGAATATTGCAAATGTTCTGCCGGTGTTCATCGACACGATGCTCCGGACCCGCCGAGAAGCGTTCGGCTACTTCGGCAGGATTCGGGAGTGTCTGCTTGATTGTGAAAGCCATGAGAAAGGAGGGAAGAAGAAATACATCACTTCAGACGAACGATTTCATGCACCATCTGGCACACGACCGCTCTGCGCTCTTCAAGATCGTTGATTGCGAGTAGCGCGTTCACCATGCTGCGTGCGTTCTGCGCGTCGTTCTGTAATCGAAGAAGGGAGGCAATGTTTGGCGAGACAGTGAGATGGTGGCGTTTACATCCATGCTCTAATTCTCGTGCCGCACTCCAGAGGAAGCATGCGTCGGCTACGGAGTACTGCCCGAGCCAGTCAACAGGCAGGTCTTTTTCGGTTGCAGACACACAAGATTCGGATATGTCGGGCGGATGAGAGAGGACAGCGATACTCATGGGTGAATGGAAAATCAAAGTAAAAAAACGCCTTCCACTGGGGGAAGGCTCGAATGCATCTGAATGTCCACGAAGATTACTTCAGATCATACGGCTCCTTCCCCGCAAGATAGGGGGTAAAGAAGAAGCCGTAGAAGTAGGATTGGCGATGCACCATGAGACAGATGGAGTGTAAAAGAACCGGCATCACTGTCAATGCACCTTTCCATTACCGTTGCCATTGACTGATCCAGTCTGCAAATGCCCCCAGAGCTTACGATTTACATCGGTGGAGACATGGTAGATATCTCCCAATCCCTGGGAAACCCGCGAAGCAATCGCCTTGCGGGCAGAGGGGCTGCGGCCGAGAACGGCGATCATCGCCGAGCGGAAATCAGGAAGCTCCTGCTTGCCGATGGTAAGCTTTCCACCCGCAGAATAGAGTTCACCGAGTGCGTCCGATAAATCGACGGAACAGCGATGAGACAAGGAAGGCTGAGATTCATGATCGGTAGTGAGAGAGTCCATCAAAAAAATGGAGAAACAGAGAAAAAAACCTCTCCGCTGCGTGGGGAAGGCTCCAAATGTCTGAGTAAATTTAATTCAGACACATCGGCTCCTGCCCCGCACTAAACGGGAAGGTAAAGAAGCCGAAGACAAACGTCTGAATAGACATGTGCAGGCACACTTTACTTCGAATAGTGATGCTGTCAATGTCAGCCGCGTATGGTTTCACTCCCTGATGAGATTCGACAATTCTGCTCGATGCATGGTCTAAGGCTGAATACGAACATAGGGCAGCACTTTCTGCTGGATTCCTCAATACTGGACCGCATCGTGGAAGTGGCAGACATCGCAGCAACGGAAACAATTGTTGAGATCGGACCCGGCATCGGCGTACTCACCCGAAAACTCCTTGAGCGCGCGGGATCTGTGATCGCTATCGAGCTGGATGAGCGCATGATTCCGCTGCTCACGGCATTCATCCACGATGATCCAAAATTGACAATCACTCACGGAAACGCCCTGCATGTCTACATGCCCGAAGCACCTTACAAAGTCGTCGCCAATATCCCCTACCACATTACTTCCCCACTTCTGCGACACCTCTTTCTCGAATCAAAACGTACGCCGACGACTCTCACCCTTCTCATGCAACGGGAAGTCGCCGAGAAAATCTGTGACGCAGAAGATGCCGGCATGCTCACAATTCTCGTTGGACTCTTTGGAACCCCAAAGATCATTGCACGCGTGCCACCGGAGGCATTCCTCCCCCCGCCCAAGGTAGACTCGGCAGTCCTGCACATCGCATGCTTTCCAGAGGCGCTCACAGATCGCGAAACCATAGAGCAGCTCTTCACATTAACCAAAATCGCATTCGGGCAGAAACGTAAAATGCTCCGCAATACCCTGGGGACGTTCCACGGAGGGATGGAACGCCTTGCAGCGCTTGGCATAGCGCCGACACGCCGTCCACAGACACTTTCGGTACAGGAATGGATCGCACTCGCACGCGCATGGCCGGATGATCGTGGTGCATGAGACCCTCCCGTCTCGCTGCTACGTTCCTCGGCTGCTTTCTCATCGCA
>CAYOLJ010000090.1:0-4046 GCA_964404805.1 uncultured Candidatus Peribacteria bacterium | reverse complement strand
AGCCCATCTTCAAAGAGCGCGACATCATCAACCTGGGTGTGCGTGAGTTCTACATCAAAATGTCAGTGAAGGGTGAGATTCGCGAAGCGTTCTCGGGTCGTACGTTGGATGTGCCCAAGCCCAAAAATGACTACACACGCGAGATTATTGAGCTCTCGCGTAAGAAGTACTGCCAGCCCAGGAAGCAGGTAGAAGAGATGCTTAAGAAGTGGGACGAAGCGGCTGCAGCGCCACCGAAGGAGGGTGAAATCGATTCTATTGAAGAGAAGTTTGAGGAGCCGATTATCTAGGGAGAGGAGTTAAAGGGTAGGGCATTAGATTCGAGTGTTATTGAACATTGATTTTTTCTGAAAAAATAGTATAATATGCATAACATCACACATTCACCTCCATGCCTGATTCCACCACGTCGCAAGATGCTCATCTGTCGCAAGTGCAGGATTCCATACATGCCGCACTGACGCAGGCGTGTGCCCCTTCATCTATCCGGTTTGCGGGGGGCATGGGGACACTCGCGGTTGTTTCAGTTGTTGGAATCTTGATGTTTGGTCTCGGCGCATCTGTTTCTCTCTTTCAGAGCGGTTACAGATTTCCAGTCCTTGCTCAGCAAGTGCCGGATACTATCGATTGGAATGCGCCCAATCAGCAGCGGATCGAGCAACAGGTAGAAGCGCGTAGGCAGGAGCGACTTCGGCAGGCTGCCCCAACAGATACGGTTCCAACAACTATTCCAGGAGCGATTCCTATTAAGCCCGAAGAGCCGGTGATGCCTGCTGATTCCGGAGCGATTGTTACTCCGTCTGAGGTACTTTCAGATCCTGCGCCTGCCGCGGAAACCGGCGAGGTGGTTCTCCCCGAGCAGATCGTCCCGGTACAGGAGGATGTTGCCCCGATCGTCCCCGAACCTCCTGTCGTAGCGGTGCCGCAGTATCCCAGTGAGATTGGCATATTCTTCACGCAGATGAGCGTGAAGAACGACAAATTCTTTCTCAAGACGCTCGATCGTCTCAGTACGCTGACTGGATCTGCCCTCATCTTCAATGTGAAGGCGGGAACCGTGCACTTTCGTGCATCTGCACCCATGGCGGAGGAACTTAATCTCGTTCGTCCTTCGTACGATCTGCCCGAGGTTCTTCGTCAGGCTCGCGAACGCGGTGTTGCCACGCTCGGCCGCTTCGTGGCACTTAAAGATCCCAACCTCGCGCGAGCGCTGCCCGAGACACAGATTCGACACCCCAAGACGGGTCGCAGCGTCGGCAACGTGTGGGTGGATGCGAGTAATCCTCTGGTGCTCACGCACAACGAGCAGATTCTACGCGAGCTCGTGAAAGCCGGTATTGATGAGATCAACCTCGATTACATTCGCTACCCCACCGAGTACGCCCAGGCGTCCATCGGGCTTACGGGCAACGAGAAGGCCGATCACATCGAAGCATTTCTCAAGATGGCACGTCGTGTAATTGACGAAGAAGGTGGCAAGACGAAGCTCGGCATCTCCACATATGCGATTCTCGGGTGGAACTTCCCCGTGAACTTCGAGCCACTGGGCCAGGATATTGCCCGCTTCGCGCCGCTGGTGGATGTGATCTCGCCCATGGCGTATCCCGCCACCTTCGCAGCAGGTTCCTACTACAATCCCCAAAAGCATCCCCGCAGCCGCATGTACTACTTGGTGTATCGCACACTCACGGGGTACGCGGAGCTCCTCGGCGATCAGGCGTGGAAGCTTCGTCCGTGGATTCAGGGATACGGCATCACACAGAAGAACCTCAAAGATCAGATCGACGCTGTCTTCGATTCTGGTGCCTGCGGATTCACCATCTGGAACGCCAGCAATGAATATGGCACATTCATGAAGATGTTGGGAGATATTGAACGGCCGGAACACTGCGTACAATGACGTCGTTTTCGTTGCATTGACCTATTCATTTTCTACCATAGCTCCATGAGTGCGGACACACTTTCGACTGGTGATTCATTTCAAGATGAACTCCACAGTCGCTTGCTCCATTGTCGTCCCGGAGATCGAGGCGTAGCTTCCTATGCATTCGGCGTCAAACGGCGCTGCGGGTACTTTCGGAGTGATGTGCGGAATTTGCTGTGGCAGCGAGGACTTGGTTACGTGGAGGAGTCGGATGTCACGGATGCAGATTGGGTCGGTGAAACGGCAGATTCTGCCGCGGATCTGGTGAATAAATGATACGCTGATGTGGTGATAGACCGTCGACGCATCCTCCACTGTGATGACCATCTTCTTGCCGTGAATAAGTTGAGCGGCGAGCTCGTTGTTGCAGGTGCCGGCAGATCTGACAAACTCGCATTGCTCGATTTTCTGCGCAAGGAGTATCCCGGTCTCAAAGCGCTGCACCGTCTCGACTTCGAGACATCGGGTGTCGTGCTCTTCGCGCGTACTAGGCAGGTAGCCGATGCCGTGCTCGGGTCTAAATTCCGCGGATGGGAGAAGACGTATCGTACCTTAGTCGCCCGTCGCATGAGGCGGCAATCCGGCGACATTCGCACGCCGCTCCCTGCGCGCGGGCAAGGGATGGTTCCTGCAGTGACGACCTACCGCGTACTTGAGATCTTTGCCAATTCCACATATCTCGAGGCCGACATGCAGACAGGCCGCCACCATCAGATCCGTCGCCATTTTTCCTCCATCGGCCATCCGCTCCTGCTCGATCAGGAGTACGGCAACAGCGCCATCAATAAGGTCTTCACGCGGGAGTTTAAGTTACGGCGTTTCTTCCTCCATGCGGCAAAGATCGTGCTTCCCCATCCGATAACCGGGGAGCGTCTCGTCATCGAAGCACCGCTGCCGAGGATGTTCGAACAGGTTCTGAAACTGCTGCAGGGCGCCAGCAAGTGATATTCGCCAGTCACCGTTGCGAAATGCTACACTTCTGCCATGCGCTCGTCTTCGTCTTCGTCTCCGCCGCGGCTTCGCGTTCTTTCTGGCATCCAGCCCTCCGGTCAGCTTCATCTTGGCAATTACTTCGGTTCCATCAAGCCGAATCTCGATCTCCTCGGAACCGCCGATGAGAGTATCTACTTCATTGTCGACCTGCACGCGCTCACCACGATGCAGGATGCCGATCAATTGCGCCGTAACCGCCAAGATGCCTTACTCGATCTGTTGGCTTGCGGATTCGATCCAGACAAAGCAATCGTCTTCTTTCAGTCGGATGTTCCGGAGCATACGGAGCTGAGTTGGATTCTCTCGACGGTAGCTCCCATGGGTTTGCTTGAGCGCGCGGTGAGCTACAAAGAAAAAATCGAGAAGGGAATCAAAGCAAGTGTGGGGCTCTTCACGTATCCCGTGCTCATGGCGGCGGATATTCTGCTCTATGACATTAACGTCGTTCCGGTCGGCAGGGATCAGAAGCAGCATGTCGAGATCGCGCGCGATCTCGCTGTCAAATTCAACAGCGCTTTTGGCGACACCTTCGTTATCCCTGAGCCCAAGATCCGTGCGGATGTAGCGCTAGTTCCGGGCACAGACGGCCAGAAGATGAGCAAGAGTTATGGAAATTCGATTCCTCTCTTTGGGGATGAGAAGGCGATTCAGAAGGCGATCATGAGCATTGTTACCGATTCGAAGGACGTCGCCTCGTCCAAAGACCCCGACACGTGCACTGTCTTTCAATTGCACAAGCTTTTCCTCTCTGCTGCCGAAGCGAAGGAGCTTGCAAAAAAGTATCGTGCCGGAGGACTGGGCTACGGTGAGGCGAAGAAAATGCTCTTTGCTGCATACGTGGAACACTTCGGGGCAATGCGCAAGAAACGGGCAGAACTGGAGAAGAAACCGGAGGTGGTTCGGAAGATTGCTGAGGAGGGCGCGAGACGCGCCGGAGTGATTGCCCAAAAAACCATGCAGAAGGTGCGGAAAGCCGTAGGATTGCTCTAAAAGGCGGAATTTGCTATACTGGGGAGATCCCTTACTCACACACACTATGAAGCGCAGCAGATTCTCGGTGTACGCGACGACTGGCGTTCTGACGATTGCCATTGCGATCAGTTTCCACCTCTTTTTCCATCTGCCGCCA
>CAYOLJ010000089.1:0-4079 GCA_964404805.1 uncultured Candidatus Peribacteria bacterium | reverse complement strand
AAGTTCGTTTGATCGGGTGGTCAGCGTTGAGCGATCAGCCGACAGCGCAGAAGCTGATCGCCTGCCGTTGGCCATTGATTTTCTTTTCCCTTCACGTTCATGGAACTGCTCGCCAAACTCGGCATTAACTGGGGGCTCCTGATTGCACAGGTAGTGAACTTCCTCATCGTCATGGGGGTGCTCGGGTTCTTTCTGTACCGACCGATCTTAAACCTCCTCGACACTCGTGCGGAGCGTATTCGCAAGTCGATGGAAGATGCCAAGCGCATTGAGCAACATGCGCAGGAGCTCGCCAAATTGCGTGAAGCAGAGATGAGGCGCCTCGATCAGGAAAGCGGTAAGCACTTTGAGCGTATTCGTAAAGAGGCACAGGCGCTGCACGAAGAGTTGCTCGCCAATGCCAAGAAAGAGGCAGAAGCCACGCTTCAGGGCGCACTCAAGCGTATCGACGAGGAACGTCGGATCATGATGGAAGACGTTATGAAGACGGTGAACAGCGTGATCATCCGTATGACCGAGAAGTTGCTCGAACGCGAGTTCACTCCCGCTGACCAGAAGCGCATTCAGGAGCAGCTTATCGCTGATCTGCCCAAGACCATCCAGTGAAGATGACGCCTGATTCCCTCGCCCGGGCCTTCGTGGACGTCGCCAAGACGCTCCCGCAAGACGAGATCCCTGCACTGGCAGAGGCAGCGGCACACCTGCTGTTGCAGCACGGTTTGCTGAAAGCCGCACACACGTTCCCCCGTTTAGTCGAGCGCGAGTGGTTTCGCAGCACAGGAGAAGTCCAAATACGCATCACCACGATGTCCGGCCATGCAGGCACGCTTAAGAAAGACATTGCACAGATTGTGGAGCAGACGCTTAAGCGCTCGTGCCACATCGAGGAGCAGACCGATGCTTCTGTGCTCGGCGGTGTGCTGCTGCAGATCGGTGACGAGCGTTACGATGCCACCTTGCGCGGTGCGCTCCGCGGTCTTTCGACGCAGCTCGCGGCTCCCATTCCGCTTTCATAACTTCCTACACCCTACGCCCTACCCCCTTCTCGTATGTCCCTCAATCAGACTCTCCTCAAAACACTCGAAGAACGTGTCGCGTCCTATCGCAAGGATGTAAAGCACGAACACGTCGGTACGGTCCTCTCAGTCGGTGACGGCATCGCTACGGTGTCGGGCCTCTCGAAGGTCGGATCCGCAGAAATGGTTGATTTCGGCAACGGGATCATGGGTGTGGCGTTCAACCTCGAGGAGGATCACGTGGGTGTGATCGTGCTTGGCGATGACAGCAAGATCAAAGAAGGCGACACGGCCAAAGCGACGGGTCAGATTCTCTCTGTCCCCGTTGGTGAAGCGCTCGTCGGACGTGTGGTGGATCCGCTGGGGAATGCGAAAGACGGTGGTTCCGCTATACAGTCAAAGCAGCGCTACCCGATCGAGAAAATCGCCCCGCGTGTCATCGAGCGCAAATCGGTTACGATGCCGCTGCAGACCGGTATCAAGGCGATCGATGCCCTCATTCCTATCGGACGCGGTCAGCGCGAGCTCATCATCGGCGATCGTCAGACGGGTAAGACCGCCGTGGCCATCGATGCCATCATCAATCAGAAAGAGACGCAGAAGAGCGACCGGCCCGTCATCTGCATTTACGTGGCTATTGGTCAGAAAGAGTCGAAAGTCGCCAAGATTGTCAAAGAACTCGAGAAGCACGGAGCCATGGAGTACACCATCGTCGTGTCGGCCGGTGCCTCGGAGCCTGCGTCGCTCTCGTACATCGCCCCCTTTGCCGGATGTGCCATGGGCGAGTACTTCCTCGATCAGGGCAAGGACGTGCTGTGTATCTACGATGACTTGAGTAAGCATGCATGGGCGTACCGTCAGGTATCGCTGCTGCTGCGTCGTCCTCCGGGACGCGAGGCGTATCCGGGCGACGTGTTCTACCTTCACTCCCGTCTACTGGAGCGCGCCTGCTGTCTGGATGACAAGCAGGGAGGCGGTAGTCTCACGGCTCTGCCGATCATCGAAACACAGGCCGGTGATATCTCGGCGTACATTCCCACGAACGTCATCTCCATCACCGACGGCCAGATCTTCCTCGAATCCGATCTCTTCTACAAAGGCGTTCGTCCAGCGCTGAACATCGGTCTCTCCGTCTCACGTGTGGGATCCGCCGCGCAGCGAAAATCCATGAAGAAAGTGGCGGGCCGACTCCGTATCGATCTCGCTCAGTACCGCGAGCTCGCGGTGTTTGCCCAGTTCGGATCTGATCTCGATGCCGATACCAAGAAGCAGCTCGATCGTGGTGCGCGCTTAACCGAGCTCCTCAAGCAGGATCAGTACGTGCCGGTGGCAGTGGCGGAGCAGGTGGCTATGTTGTACGCCGGTGTGAACAGTCTTTTGGATGATGTGCCGGTCGATCAGATTCGCCGCTTTGAGAGCGAGTTCGTGGCATTCTTACAGAACAAGCACCCGCAGGTGCTCAAAGAGCTCACGGCCGAAATCAAGCCTGAGACCGAAGAGACGCTCAAGCGCCTGCTCATGACATTCAAACAGGAAGGAGGATTTATCACGAAGGCTTCGTAATATTCTGATTTGCTCCCATGGCGAGAAGTCTCCGCGATCTCCGGCGCAAAATGAAAGCCATCAAGGCCACCCATCAGGTGACCAAGGCCATGGAACTCGTTGCAGCCTCGAAGATGCGCCGTGCCGTTTCGAATGCGCAGAAGCTGCGGCACTACGCGTTTCTCGCATGGCAGGTCTTGCAGAAGCTTGCCGACGTGCATCCGGAGCTCCATCCTTACCTGCAGCAGCGTGAACCCAAAAAAATCCTTGCGATCCTCTTCACGCCTGATCGTGGCATGTGCGGCAACCTCAATGCTCAGCTGCTGCGCACGACTACACAGTATATTCAGGGCCTTAAGAAGCTCCCGCATTTCGAATCCGTCGAGTTCATTGCCGTGGGGCGCAAGGGTCAGCAGTATCTGCCGCGCTTAGACCAGAAGGTCATTGCCGCGTTCCCGGCCTTCTCGAACTATCCCACATTCAAAGATGTGTTGCCCATCGTGCGTATGGCCACCGAGGGTTTTCTCGCGGGTACGTACGATTCGGTGTCGCTCATCTACCCCGACTTCGTCTCGGCGCTCGTGCAGGAATCAACGGTGAAGGTGCTGCTGCCGTTCTCGCAGACAGAGCTGAAATCCATGCTCGAGAGCCTGCTGCCCCGTAAGTACCGCAAAGAGACGCAGATGGCGATGCATGCCGAGGGAATTGGGGAGTACATGTTCGAGCCATCGGCCGATGCCATCCTGCAGACCATTTTGCCGCAGCTCACCGAGATTCAGGTGTATCAGGCCATTCTCGAAGCCGGTGCCTCAGAGCACTCGGCGCGGATGGTGGCGATGCGCGCTGCCTCCGATAACGCCACGGAGATCCTTGACGACCTTACCATCGTCTATAACCAGACGCGTCAGGCGAATATCACTGCGGAGCTGGCGGAGCTGTCGGCAGCAAAGGCAGCACTGAAGTAGGGTCCTATGCTGCGTTGCACCGTTCGTCCATGCAGCGGACGACCACTTTTTTGACAGGCACTTTTTGCGTGACGTTCGGTGCCTGCCGTTCGATGATGCGGACATTGATGCCTTTCGTGCGGAGCGCTTCAACCGTATCGCGAATCGCCTGCACGCGTGCGGCGCTCTGTGGCTGGCTGGGATCGGTGTACATGAGGTAGGTGTACGGGGCGCCTGCCTCGCTGAGCAGATTACCGTAGCCGTGGCCGTTCTGTTCGAGTGGCTTGCTCGAAATTTGTCCTGCCGTCAGTGCCTCTAAGGGGAAGGCATCGGCATCAGGAGAGCTTAAGGCGAAACTGTTGAAGGGGGGATTCTGCATTCTGCTTCCTTGTGTCATATCGACGGTAACGCCTAGTGCATTGTGGACGGAGAGACCGTTCATGGGTGATCGCTGCTTGGGGCAGGTGGCGTTGATGCCGAGTGCCTGCAGTTTCTGTGCGATGTCTTCGATATCCGTATGGGCCGGATCGTCGGTGTTCTGCTTATCGGGGCGCTTGAGTCCGCCTGCACCGCACGT
>CAYOLJ010000088.1:0-4142 GCA_964404805.1 uncultured Candidatus Peribacteria bacterium | reverse complement strand
CAGCGCCTGCTCTTCGAGATGCGCGGTAACATCAAGGGTCGTGAACAAATCGAAGATGAAGACGAATTCACGAATCCTGTGGATCGCTGGCTGCGTTCAGGGCTGGAGTCGATGAAGGATCTCTGGAATACCGACATGGTCGGTAAGGCAGAGGTCATCGCCATCGCTTTCGCTGCTTACTGGATGATTAGGGAGGCGTGGAAGAGCAAGAAGGGTAAGTTCCTCCTTCTCGGTCTTCCGATTCTCCTTGGCGTGAACGCCATTGTGAAGCAGCGCACGGGTCGTGACCTTCTGGGTGAGAACCTGCGCTTTAAGAATAAGGAGGACCGCACGTCCCCGCTCGAGGCTTTCCGCCGACGTGGTGCTGCGCTCGATGAGCGATACGAAATACTCATGCAGCCCTCTGGTCAGGCGGCGATTCGCGTCCTTATGGATGAGAAGCGTCCGGTAAAGGTGGAGGAGCTCCTCGCATGGCGCGATGCCGTAAAGTCCGGTGGTGGAAAGAAATTTGCACTCGGCGCTCCTAAGTCACTGCGTGTCTCAGATATCGAAGATAACATCGGTTCTACCGGCTCCAAAGAGAAAGCCTATAAGGTGGCGTACTTTGCCTTCGAAGCACTCTGTGGCGACGTGGCGCGCATCAATGGGCTTGCCGGCGGCAACGTCGATACGAATGCCGAGCAGGGTGCGGATACCATCCGACAACGCTATGTCGTGAATCGTGCTGCTGACTTAAAGCCAGCAACGATGTTTGAGGTAATCATGTCGGAGTGTCAGATGCCAACCAAAGAGATGCTCGAGAATCGCAGCTACCTCGAAGCCGCTGCGGATATGTTCGGTTACACGTATACAGAGGCCGCGGCCCTCGTGAAGAAGTACGGTACGCAGGCGTGGGTGATGATGAAGCAGGGTATCCACAAGGTTCCGGAGGTGTACGAGGCGGGAAAGGGGATGGTATTTGCGTCGTGGGATACCGTGCGCGACTGGATGCGTACCACGTATGCGAAAGGTTCCGTTGAGATCTCTGAAAATCTCGGTGCGCTCTGGGGTCTGCTGAGTAGCTCCTGTGTTGCTGCAGGTGTCTTCCTTGTCGAAACGACGCCGGGTGTTTTTAGCTGGTCGATTGATACGTCGATTGCCGGCGCTGAAAAAGCAAAAGAGATTGCGGTGAATACGTACCGCATGCTGCTCACGAATGGCGTGACAGGCCCGCTCCTTGATGGATTGGGATCCAAGATCAAAGAGGTCTTTGGGTTGGATATTGATGCAATGTGGTCCACTCCCGAACACAAAGAGAATCTATCGGAGTTCGATGGATTCCTTAATAATCTTGAAAAACAGGTTAGTGCGGTGGCAGAACTGCCTCCGAATCCAAAGGAATACTTCAAAAATGTCACCAGAAATATCACTGGTGCTGTCACAGATGGTGGCCCAGAAAAGGTGCGTGATCGTCTGCTTACTTACGAGTTAGCAAGACGACAAATATTCACATTCCTTGCTGCGGAACGGATACGTGCAATCAAGTCGCTCAAAGGAAAGCCTGCAAAAGACATGAAGCTTGCATTACCACTCAGGCCAGCATGGCCGGATGCAGCCAAATTCCATGAGGAATGCAAATCCGATGAGGTCTACCGCTACCTTCATGACAACTATGATCTGCAGATCATGTTGGCGGCCCTGGGGAATCAGCAGACGTTCGTTGGTCTTATGAAGCTCTTTGTGGAACAGCGACCGGACATGTTGAGCAGTCAGATCTTTGACTGGCTTCTCTGGCCGGGCATTCATGAGTATATCACTCGTGACGAAGCGGGGGCGTTTCTACTCAAACAGTGGCAGTCCTACGTGGGAGATCTTCTCGCAAATGCCGAGAAGGAGCTTGATCCCGCGGAATTCCGAAAGTACAAAGCCTACGTCCAGACACTTCTGACCAACGTAATGGCCGAGACGACCTTGGATATTGATGCCGGAAAGAAACCCGTTGATTTGAAATTACTTAAAGGTCAGGCAAAGGAATTCTACCGCCAGCTCTTAATGCGTCGTGGAACACTGGATTCACATACTGATTTTGCAACGGCCAGTGATGCTCTCACTCAGCAGTTCTATATCGATGGTGCCAACCCCAGTGAACCTGCTGACCTCATTGATGTTGCAGGTGATAAAGATCTGCGTTGGATTTTGCTGGGCGAGACACCGCCCGAATCGGCAGCGCCTGCTGCCGGTGCTCCGGCCACTTCGGCACCCGCACCAACACGTATACCCGCTACAGACATTGATCGATTGCGAAGTCAGCTGGATACCAAAATAGGCAGTGCAGCCGGACGCAAGAAGCTCCTTGAGGCATTGAACCGACCGGGTATTGGCGTCCTTGAAGGAGAGATCCGCGCCAAATTCGATGCAATGCCGGCAGGGGCAGATCCTGATATTGGGTCGAGACCGGAAGACATCGAAAAATTTGTGTCGGGCATGCTCGGCAAGACCCCACCAAAAGCCAAAGCACTGGGTGACAAGTATCTGAAGGATTTATGTGAGAACAAAGTAAGAACTCCGGATGAATGTATGCTGTATGCAGATTGGCTGGCCAATGAAGTTGCCTCCAAGCGCTCTGAGTATGCCGGTCATCCGCGGTTCCAGAGATTCCTCGATCAGGCTGCTGCAGCCCTGCTCACACAAACGGCACAAGAGATAGCAGCAACGCCACGGGCAACAATCATTGCAGATCCGCGACGCAAGTCGACCTACGAGAACACGCTTCTTTCGCTCTACCGAACGACGGCAGAGAGCAAGAATCATGAGCTTTCGGACGATGCCTCCAGGCTACTCGAGTACATTTTGTATGGAGGCGAAAAAGGAAAATATCCGGACTACGTAAATTATCTTAAGTCGAAAGGCAATCTTATCCCTCCCACAACACTCACAAGTGGCGGCTGGAGAATGCGCAACCCCGGAACGTGGTTCTCACCCTATACTTCTGATTGTGAGATGCGGCTTTCACAGGGTGAATCGATGGATGAGTCCACTATTAGTGCGCTGCAAGGCAATAAATTCACTCCCCACCAGGACGCGGCAAAAGCGGCCCCTTGGTAAATTGACATTATAATTTAATCATTTATAATCATATACTATGAGTTCAGATGATCTCGAAAAAGGCGAAGAGTCCCCCAAGAAGCCCAATCAGCCCGGCGAAAATCCGGCGGGTGATCCTGCGTTTCTACAGTGGCTCGCTGATGAAAATCTTTCGTTGGAAGGTTATACCCCGGCCGGAGTGACGCGTCTTTTAGAGGACTATCGTGCCGCTCAGTTGCGAGCAGGTCCTCAGAAAGGAGTGGGCGACGCTGAAACCGGTCGTTCTGGAGATGTGGAAAAAATCGCAGAAGAAGCGACAGGCAAGGCCAAGGATCTCATTGGCGGCGGTGACCCTGCGGATGAGCCTCTCGAATTGTATGATGGTCTCAAGCTAGAAGACGAAGCCGTATCGGAAAAGTTAGATTTAGATTTAGATGAAGAGGAAGAAGATTTAACGCTTGATGAAGATGATGATGCTCCTGATGGTATATCACCTGTTGATGATCCTGATGATTTAGTACTTGGCGGCGGTGATTCTGATGGCATATCACTTGTTGATGGTCCTAATCCTTTAACACTTCCTGATAAAACCCCTCCTGCTGCGGGAGAAGGGGAAAATGAATCTCCAGCAATTCCTCTCGAAGAGTCTCCAGAGCCTCCACCAGCCGAAATACTCTCTGGAATGCCACCGCCAACTTCGCGTGTTGCGTCAGAGGATCATCCTGAAGTGACTCTTGAAGGCTCTGTCGGTCAGGAAGCAGATGCCGGTATCGAGGCTCCGGTGGCAGGAGAAGCCGAAACGATAGATCCAGTAGAAGCCCCACCAACGCGCCCCGCTACTAAGGATCCTACACGACTTCAAAAGTATCGCAGGTCACGTGCCCGATGGGGAAAAACAGGGCGCACGATTGATCGTGGGGTCCGCAGCACCGCGGCCGCAGGCGTAACGGGAGTAGCAGCGTGGTGGCCCGCGAGTTGGCAAATCACTCAGAACGCACTAAATGTCGGAGGAGTGTTATCGAGCAGCATTGCCAATGGATTCTGCATTGGCGCTCCTGTTGCACCGCTCTTGTATCCTG
>CAYOLJ010000087.1:0-4144 GCA_964404805.1 uncultured Candidatus Peribacteria bacterium | reverse complement strand
GAGCGCCTACGAACAAGCGACCGAGTGGCATACGAAGAAGCCAGCACTCTAAGAATTTCGGCTGTCGCAAATCCTTTGAAGTTGTTCACTGAAGTTGATGTGTGGTATCGGCTTATATTCAAATATAGGAAATGGAACTTGTTTTCGACGAAAGGAGGAGAGATGATCGGCCAGCCGTATAAACGCCGATGACATTTGATTCGCCCGCTTTCCTGTTCGGCTTTCTGCCAGTCGTGTTGCTGCTCGTTCTCGTTTTACAGAGAGCAGGCCGACTGCGCTTAGCCATGTTCATTCTCATCATCGCTTCGCTTGTTTTCTACAGCTGGTGGAAGCCGATCTACCTCCTTGTGCTACTGGGGTCGGTGTTCTTCAATTACCTTTTCGGACTCCTGCTCATCCGGTACCGCAGCAAGGCCTTACTTGCCATGGGAATTGCGGGCAACGTGTTGCTCCTCGGGTACTTCAAGTATCTGGGGTTTCTCATCGAGACGCTCAGAACATTCGGAACACCTCTTCATCCTGTAGCGATCATCCTGCCACTTGGCATTTCGTTCTTCATGTTCACGCAGATCGCTTATCTCATCGATGTCTACAGAGGTGCGACGAGAGAGCGCAACGTGCTGCATTATCTGCTCTTCGTTACTTTCTTCCCCAACCTGCTCGCCGGCCCCATCGCACACCACGCGAATCTTTCGCCGCAACTCAAGAATCCCCCAAGAAAAATTATCAGTCGGAACCTCGCTGTCGGGCTGACAGTGCTGAGCATCGGTCTTTTTAAGAAAGTCATACTCGCCGATTCTGTAGGTGCTTACGCGAATCTGATCTTCAATGCGACGGCATCCGGCACGTCTCCTCTGTTTGCCGATGCGTGGATAGGGGCAATCGCCTACTCGTTTCAGCTGTACTTTGATTTCTCAGGTTACACCGACATGGCCATCGGCATTGCGCAGATGATGGGTGTGCGCCTGCCGCTCAACTTCAATGCTCCGTACCGATCGGGATCTATCCGCGAATTCTGGCGGCGTTGGCATATCACGCTCTCGCGGTTTCTGATGGAAAACTTATACATTCCCTTGGGCGGGAGTCGCCGCGGCGAGGTGCGCACGCTGCTCAATCTGTTCCTCACGATGCTGATTGCAGGCGTGTGGCATGGCGCGGGATGGACCTTCATTGTTTGGGGAGCGTGGCACGGCATATGGCTGGCTCTGCACCGCGTATGGCTGAAAGCAGCGGTATTCCGATGGCTCCGTCCTGTGGCTTCGGTAGTGCGCCTGTTCGCCGTACCACTTACCTTCCTTATGCTCACCATAGGTTGGGTGTTCTTTCGCGCCGCGGATCTGTCTACCGCGCTCTCACTCCTTACGAGCATGACCGGATTGCATGGATTCACGTTCTCAACCGAAACAAGCTTGCTCGCCACTGCCTTCGCCTGGAAACGGTGCCTGCAACTTCTGGCGATACTCTCATTCATCATCTGGTTCGCCCCCACCACACAGGCATTCGTAACGGACCTCCTGCCCGACCCTAAGTCCGAAGATAAACGAGACCCGTTTGTTCCGGCAATCCGCTGGAAACCGAATGTTCTGTACGCACTCTTTTCCACGACAATCGCCATGGCGGCTGTCACTACTCTCTTCCTTGCTCAGGAGCATGTGTTCATCTACTTCCAGTTCTAGGGAACGGCGCTATCTGCTCTGTTTGGCCGTCTTCAGCACACCAATCCTCGTGCTGCTGTGCCTGAACTATCTCTTCCTACGAAATGCAGGAGAGCTCATGCCGATCCCGCAGATTCTTGCCTTGCAGCAGGACTCCAAAGAATTCTGTCTCTACGGCACCGCCCTGTACGGCGATACATTCCGCTACAAGTTCGATGCATTATCATTGAAAAAGCCGGACATCGTGACCATCGGTTCGTCACGCATGCTGCAATTCCGTGAGCGGTTCTTTCGTCGTCCCTTCTACAACCTCAGTAACACTGTTTCAAACCTGAATGAAGGGCAGGATGTTATTGAAGGAATTCTGCAAAGC
This sequence comes from uncultured Candidatus Peribacteria bacterium, assembly GCA_964404805.1. Taxonomy (GTDB): domain Bacteria; phylum Patescibacteriota; class Gracilibacteria; order Peribacterales; family Peribacteraceae; genus Peribacter. Next base: position 2,116 of record CAYOLJ010000087.1, on the reverse strand, counting down.
CCGCACAAACCCAAGATCGTGATCTTTGGCGTGGACTTCTGGTGGTTCAACAGCTCTTACATCCCTCCCGTTGCATACCATCCAAGAGCGGAGCCCCTCCACCAGTTCGAGGGTTACTTCCTCTTCAAGCCTTTCCTTTGGCTCAAAGAAGGAAAAATCGCCCTCAGTGATTACATCGGTACCATCCTCCACTCTGTTCGCGAAGGACCATGCAATATTGGTATACAGGCCCTTAAACGTCGAAGCGGCTTTGCGCCCGACGGATCACAGTACCCGTCCATTGATCCGAATGTGGATACTGTGCCTGCAACCAAAGAGGGTCCCTTTGGCGAGGTTCAGCAGATCAGAACGGGGCAGGATCGGTACACCTACGCAACCCATGCGGATCCCCAACACATACAGAGATTCTTGCATCTCGTTGAGCAGCTGCGCAGAGAGGGCATTGAGGTGATCGTGCTCCTCCCTCCATTCGCACAGTCCGTTGCCGATGCACTTAAGCAGGAACAGGATCACTACGGCATTCTCATGGATCTGCCGATGCAGTTACGCGCCGCTGGACTCGCTGTATTCGATGCGACGAACCCGGCGATTTTCGGTTCCTCGGATTGCGAGTTTTTGGATGGCGTACATCCGGGGGATGTTGCAGATGCCCGATTGTTGCTTTGGATGGATAGTGAAAGACAGAAAGCCGGTCTGCCCCCTCTCGGCAACACAAGCACCCTCCGCCGCATCGTGGAGGAGGAAGGCGGCAACGCCACGTCTTTCGACCCGCGTGTGACCACCGCACGCGAAGGGGACTTTCTGCACATCGGATGCAAGAAGTGATTGGGGAATAGCGAGAGCAAGAAAGTGCTGAGAGAGGCACAAACCATCGACATGCTCCCGGAATTTTGAATTTGTAAAATGCACAGTGTAAGGTGCTATTTGCATGTCGTTCTCTGCATATTTTGCCTCATTTCTCCGCATCCTATGTTGAAAACCATCCTCCTGCTTGGGTCCGGTGAACTGGGAAAAGAATTGGTCATCGCCCTCAAGCGCTTCGGGCAGAGGGTCATTGCAGTCGATAGTTACGATGACGCGCCGGCAATGCAGGTAGCCGACGGAAGAGAGGTCATCAGTATGCTGGACGGAGACGCCCTCGACCGCATCGTGGCAAAGCACAAACCCGATATCATCATCCCCGAGATCGAGGCGATCCGCACCGAGCGGCTGTACGAACACGAGAAGAATGGCGTCCACGTGGTGCCCAGTGCACGGGCCGTGAACTTCACCATGAACCGCAAGGCGATCCGGGAGCTTGCGGCCAAAGAGTTGAACATCAAGACCGCGAAGTATGCCTACGCAACCACGTCCGAGGAATTTCGGGCAGCCGTGAAAGAGATCGGCATTCCCTGCGTCGTGAAGCCGATCATGTCTTCTTCGGGTAAAGGGCAATCGACCGTTAAATCCGAAGGTGACGTTGATACGGCATGGGAATACGCGATGGCGAAGGGCCGTGGCGGCGCGCAGGAGGTCATCGTGGAGGAATTTATCCATTTCGAAACGGAGATCACGCTGCTTACCGTGACACAGAAAAACGGCAAGACGCTCTTCTGCCCACCCATCGGTCACCGGCAGGAACGCGGGGATTACCAGGAGAGCTGGCAGCCGGCTGCTATCAGTGAGGCGCATTTGAAAGAGGCGCAGAGCATGGCCGATACCATCACGAAAGCACTTACGGGTGCCGGTATCTGGGGCGTGGAATTTTTTCTCTCAAACGAGAAGGGCGTGTACTTCTCAGAGCTCTCTCCGCGCCCGCACGACACCGGCATGGTGACGCTGGCAAAGAGCCAGAATCTCTCGGAGTTCGAGCTCGAGTGCGCAAAGAACAACAACGGCCCGACCGGCTCGGTGGCTCTCCAGTTGACCGACAAGCGGATTGGCATCTTTGTGCAGGATCTGTGAAATAATCCTTGCATAGTTCGCAAGGGTGTAGCAGGATACAGAAAAACGAAAGGACGGCACGATGCAGATTGCAAAGATCAATGCGGTACATGAAGGCCCGGTTCCGGATGGCAGTTTCACGTCGCACGGCAAGGAGATGTTCGTCACGGCATGGCGAGCCGACATCGACGTA
>CAYOLJ010000086.1:0-4165 GCA_964404805.1 uncultured Candidatus Peribacteria bacterium | reverse complement strand
ACGAAGGCCTTAAGAAGGCACTGGCAACCCCCAAGAGCGATGTCAGAATCTTCAGCAAGCCCTTCACGCGCGTGCACCGGCGCATGGGTGTAGCTTTGGCCTACGATGACCTGCAGACGGGCTCTATTGAGGAGCTGCGCAAGCGAGCCAAGAGCATTGCGGACTGTGTTTCGGTCGTCACAGGTTAGAAGGGCAAAAGAGAGTGAGTGGCCTTCTAAAAACGGGCTTCTGATTGTCAGCTTTCAGTTCTTGCGGTAGCGTTTCGGCGTTCTATATGGGGTTGTAGCTCAGTTGGTTAGAGCGTCCGCCTGTCACGCGGAAGGTCGCGGGTTCGAGTCCCGTCAGCCCCGCCAGAAGAAACGACATATCTGTTCTCATAGAACAAAGGGAGATGTTCAGATTTTAGCTGCCCTGCCTTTGCGGCAATGATGTATCGTAACATTGATGCAGGCTCGTTCATGGATACGTATTTTGGTTGTCGTATTCTTCATGCTGCTTATTGCGAAAGCAGGTATACATCTTGTCTCTGTAATTCAACTGGAAGCGCAAGAGCCAGTTGATATCGATTACCTCCTCGATGCTGTCGTGGGACGCGGCATCTTAAACGGGATCACACCTTACATCGATCTGTTCGAAGGAAGACCGCCAGGCATGTTTTTCCTCTCTGCACTCTCCATGACACTCACGAGTGGCGCTCGTCTTGCGAATGCTGTTCAGGTGTTTTTTCTCGCAATGCTCCCATTCCTGCCGGTTCTCTTTGTGGCTGCACGAGAACGATGGAAATGGAAATCGTTGCGGGCTACTTTCCTCATTTTAGTGGCATTCCTTACAGGAACTCTGCTCACGCTTTATATGGAGGAAGTGGGCGCAGTGCTGCAGACAGAATTCTTCGGTGCCGCTTTCGGCTGTCTGTACGTGTTAACGATCGCGGGAGGCAGGCAAGGCTCGACGAAGATACGCATTGCATTCAGTAGCCTTTTTCTACTCTGCTCCATCGGATTCAAGGAACCATTTCTGCTAACTACCTGCGCTGCAGCAGTGCTACTTTCTGAGAAACCGAGAGACATTGTACGACTCTTCATCCTTCCCCTTGCCATTGCCCTTACAGTTGGAACTCTCTTCCTATTCCTCGCAGGTTGGTTGCCAGCGTACACGGGGGTCTACCTGCGTACGATGTTGGAAAGTCGTTTAGGCACATCCGTAGATCCATTCTTTCTTCGTGGACTCTCGGTGCGCCGACTCTACGCCCAGCTCATTCCCTATGCCCATTCGCCTGTGACGGGCATATTTATCGCTCTTCTCTTTGCCAGCTTCCCCCTCCTGCACCGTAAAAACAGTACCAGCTGGTACTCGACTATCCTCACTCTTTCCTTTGGAGTTGCATCCTTCTTTTTCCTGCATGGGTTATACGATGTTGCGATATTCTTTGTTATGCGCCATCGAGGCATCACTGATTCACTCCTGAACTTTCCATTCTGGATGAATCCACTCAGTCTTGCTGTTTTTGCGGGTGTGTGGATACCTCTCTGTATCTTGCAGTATCGAGACTCACGCATAGCACTGCTGCGTGTCGCTCTTGCAATGGGAAGCTTGGTACTCGTGGCACTCGCGATAGGAGCCGGTGGAACATACAATGCATATCATTTCGGTTTCGGTATCCCAGTCTACTTTGCCCTTACTCTTCTCTTTCTCCGCTCGATGAGCGAATTGCCGTCGATTGCACGGGTGCCGGTGCATATGCTAATTGTGGTATTTGTGATCCTCGCTATTTTCTCTTACCGTCAAAACCCGCATGTTCGTGAGTACATTCTCTCGCAGCTTCAGAATACACAGTCAGCGAATGAGAGCCGCATCGCGGCTGTGGATGGAATGCTCGATGCTTGTCATATTGATCGATATTTCTCTGTCAATACTACAAAACATCTCGCATTTGCGCGGCATTCTCCCATCGGTCCTATGCCTGAGTTCAATGCCCATTTCTACCTCAAATCCAATCACCCCCTGTATGCACGCACAGTGACCAACATCATGCGGGATGCTCAAGTACTTCTCTTCGAAGGAGATAAGATCGATGGACGCTTCGAGGATTTTCTCCTCACAAAATTCACAGGTGTTCCGCCTGACTGCGCAAAACCATTTCTCCCTATCCCTGATATAAGCGTTGCGTTCCGCAAGGCTGGTATGTGAGATGCGCGGACTTCAGGAAGCAGGAAGGGCGGGATAGTTCTGAAAACACCCAGATTGACTTACGCCGTTTTGAGCCACTGGAAGGCATTGATTAGTCCTGAGAAATCGATCTTCAGTAGTTCTAAGATTGTCCCGTCAGCCCCGCCACATACTAAATAATCCGAATCACACACAGTAAAAAAGAAGCCGCCCTCTGGCAGCTTCTTTCGCGTCCGCCGATGATGTTATTCGTCGCTGGCTTCAGCACCGAAGGGGCAGTCGCGGTGTTGGCCGCGCATGCCGTGGCCGCGGAACTCGCCCATCATATGACCTCCACCGAAACCTCCGCCCATACCTAGACCCATACCATTTTGGGAGCCCATAGCGCCTCCACAGGCGTCGTGTACGGCCTCTCGGGCAGCCTCCATCTCTGTGGAGTTTTCCGGCTTCAGATCCTGCATCGCCGTACGAAAGTCTTGGTTAGCCTGCTGCACAGCCACCTGCCGCTGCGCCTCATCAGTGATGGCTGCAGCTGCGCTGAGAGCATCACGATGTGTTTGCATGGCACTCTTGCGAGCCACAGAGGTGACATCGAAGGTGTCGAGCATCATATCCTGCTTCGCCACGAGTGCCTGGAGGCACTCCTGCGAGGGAATAGGACGCTCACGGGAAGGATTCGCTGACGTTCCCGAGGCGGATGAGGCCGCCGATGCCAGAAGTGGCACGAGAACGAGTGACGAAATGCCCACGAGTGTGCCGAGCGAGAATTTATTCATGAGAAGAAAGGGGGGAAATGAAATATAGTCGCGACGTGCAAAGAATAGAGGACCAATATTAAGAGCCAATTAAGAGTGCGTCGCATGGCTCTGCGAGCCGAAGTGAACGGTGAATGTGCTGCCTTTTTCGGATGTGCTGCGGGCTTCGACCGTCCATCCGTGTAATTCCACGATGCGCTTCACCAGTGCGAGGCCCAATCCGAATCCCCCTTTCGCGCGCGAAGACTCCGCCTGATAGAAACGATCGAAGATGTGTGGCAGTGTTGAAGAATCAATGCCCACGCCGCTGTCTTGAATAGAGAGCGCCTTGGATGTCAGACGTACGTGGATGGTGCCACCGGATGGCTTGCTGAATTTAACGGCATTGGAGAGGAGGTTCTCGACCACCTGCCGCACCAAAACACCATCACCATGCACGGTGACGTTGTCATCCAATTTGGGTTCGATGACAATGTGTCTTTCTTTCGCCAGTGATTGAAACCGATCCACCGATTGCTCCACGAGAGCAGTGAGGTCGATCGCTTCATCCGCACGAACGAACTTGTCGAGTCGCGCCAGCTCAAGCAGTCGCTCCACAAGCACCGCTACCTGCTTAAGATCGTCCTTGGCTGACAGAATGCCCTCACGGTACTTCTCGTTCTTCAGTGCGAGATCGAGAGAAGAGCTGAGTGCAGCGAGAGGAGTTTTGAGCTCGTGACTCGCATCCTGCGTAAATTGCTCCAGGCGCTCCATCATCTGCTCGGCCGGCTTCAGGCTACGCCGTGCAAAGAAGAGGCCGACGAAGAACGTGAGTGCTGAGATGGCGCCGCTTACGATCAGAAAGATTAGGCCACGCTCGGGCAGATCCCCCAGTGGCAAACGAACGACATCTGCCACTTGCACATAGCCTACAGTTTTCCCGTCACGCACAATGGGCTCGGTGAGAATGGCGTATGGCTCGCCCTGCACCATGACCTGCTCAAAGATCTTGCCATCCGTGAAGGGAATCTCGTTTATGAACATGCCTTCAACAAGGATATTCCCCTCTGTATCCACCACGCGCATCCGTTCGCGCATGCCGGGTGGCACACCGCGCGGCATAAGCGGCACTGCGGTATCGAAGCGAAATGCAATGCTCTCGGCCATGCGCTCCAGACGAAACCGCATCTGGCGCTGCGCATTACCGATATCGGCGATGAGGAAAATCGCACCATTGATCACGAGCAGCAGAAAGACGAAGGCAG
>CAYOLJ010000085.1:0-4188 GCA_964404805.1 uncultured Candidatus Peribacteria bacterium | reverse complement strand
CACGCGCATGGAACGTTCAACCTCGGCGGTGAAATCCACGTGGCCCGGCGTGTCGATGATATTGATGGTGCAATCCACTTCTTTTCCCTCGACGTCTTTTGCTTTCCAGTTGCACTGCGTCGCCGCGGACGTGATCGTGATGCCGCGTTCGCGCTCTTGATCCATCCAGTCCATGGTCGCCTCGCCCTCGTGCACTTCACCGATCTTATAGTTTTTGCCCGTGTAAAAAAGCACACGCTCAGTTGTCGTCGTCTTACCGGCGTCGATGTGGGCGATGATGCCGATATTGCGGAGAAACTTGAGATCCATGGGATGGAAGGTTGAAGGGGTGAGAAACGTGTGAAAGGGTACAAAGGTTCGGGAGATTGCCGAAACCCACACCCTCCAGTCGGATGCGAAGCATCCGGAAATCTAGCGCGAAAACTATAGAGAAAGCTCCCTGAGGGTGCAATCGTTTAGGGACAAAATCATGCGCTTATCTCGCGAAGTGCGCGAAAGCCTTGTTGGCCTGTGCCATCCTCAACACATCTTCTTTCTTCTTCACCGCTGCACCCTGACCCGAAGAAGCGTCGAGAAGCTCTAGACCCAGCCGCTGCGCCATGGGCATGCCCTTGCGCGAACGTGCTGCCGTGAGGAGCCATCGGATCGAAAGTGCCTGTTGGCGACGTGGATTCACCTCCACCGGCACCTGGTACACGGCACCTGCTACGCGCTTCGGACGCACCTCCACAAGCGGCGTGACATTGAGGAGTGCTTTGTTGAAGACCTCGAGCGCGGGATCTTTAGTGCGCCCCTTCACCACCTCAATCGCATCCCAGAATACCCTGCGAGCCGTGGCCTTCTTGCCGCGCTTCATGAGGCAGCAGATGAACTTCTCAATGAGAGGATCCGAACCTTCGGGGATGTATTGCTTGATGGGCTTGGCCATGGGGCAGTAGAGGAGAAATCAGGGGGAATTACTTCTTGGGCTTCTTGGCACCGTAGCGGCTGCGACCTTGTCGGCGATTCTGCACGCCTTCGGTATCGAGAATGCCGCGCACGATATGGTAACGCACACCCGGAAGGTCTTTTACTCTACCGCCGCGCACGAGCACCATGGAGTGCTCCTGCAGGTTGTGACCCTCTCCCATGATGTACGCCTTCACCTCGTGACCGTTGGTCAGGCGCACGCGGGCGATTTTTCGCAGAGCGGAGTTTGGTTTCTTGGGCGTCATGGTCGTCACCTTGATGCACACACCGCGTTTGAAGGGCGCTCCCTTGGGGAGCGGAACGGCCCGCATATTGAGCGTGTTCCACGTGTACTGGAGGGCCGGAGCTTTCGACTTGCGTCGACGCTGTTTGCGGGGGTGCCGGATGAGCTGATTAATGGTAGGCATTCTGGTTCAAATGGAGGAACAAAGCCGAGAAAGGGTACTGAAAAGGAAAAGGAACCGCAAGGAAAATCACGCTTCTTGCGGCTCGGGGGGAGTATCTGCGGATGTCTCGGAAGACCCGTTCTTCTCTGAAAGATAACGTTTGCGGTACACCTCGCCCGTGGGAATGAGACGACCGATGATCACGTTGGCCTTCAGATCCTGCAGATTATCGACGCGACGTGTAGTGGCGGCTTCGACGAGTACGCGAATGGTCTCTTGGAAGGAGGCGCCGGCCAGCCACGAATCGGTAGCGAGGGCTGCGCGGGTGATGCCCAGAAGCAGACACTCGAAGGTGACGAGCTTGCCCTTACCTTTGTACTCCTTCTCGATGAGATGGTTCTCAGCCTCGACGACACTGATGTCCACGGTGTCACCGGGCAGCAGAGCTGACTCGCCCGCATCGATGATACGGACTTTGCTGAACATCTTCTTCACGATGATCTCGAGGTGTTTGTCATTGATGGTCTGCCCCTGCGAGGCGTAGATCTTCTGCACCTCCTGCACGATGTACTTCTGCACCGCGTAGGGACCCTTCTTCTCGAGCAGCTCGTGCAGATTGAAGTGGCCGATGTTCAGAGGATCGCCCACCTTGATCATGTCGCCCGTGCGCACGCACAGCGACTCACGACCGCCGAATTCATAGGTGCGCTCCTGAATCTCACCGTGACGGACACGTACAACGTCGTTCTCGGCATACGTCACTTTGCCCAGCACTGTGGCTTTCACCGTCGAGCGATCCATCACCGATCGTGCGAGCACCGTGCGCTCCTTCACCTCCTGCCCTTTCTTCACAGCAATTTCATATCCTGCAGGAATGCGGTAGGTGTCTTCACCGAGTTCCTGTGCAAAGAGGTGCACCTGCGTCTTGCCACCCTGGTGCTTCACCTTCACCTGCCCGGTAATGTCTGCGAGAATAGCCGGCGTGCGGGGGCTGCGTGCTTCGAAGAGCTCCTCCACACGCGAGAGACCCTGCGTAATGTCGGACCCCTCTGCGACACCTCCCATGTGGAAGGTGCGCATGGTCAGCTGGGTACCCGGCTCGCCGATGGACTGTGCGGCGATGATCCCCACCGGCGTGCCGATTTTCACCGTGGCGTTGTCTCCCAGATCGCGCCCGTAGCACTTCTGGCAGATACCCTTGAGCGTGGCACACGTCATGATCGAACGTACGGGAACCTCCTGCAGCTTGTGTTTCTGAATCTTGTCGAGGAGCACCGCATCGATTTCGTCATTGCGTCGCGCCAGCGTTTCACTCTTCACCACGAGATCCTGCGCCAAGGTGCGACCGAAGAGACGGGCCTCGAACTTCTCGCCCACCTCCTCCGACTCACTCTGCGAGATAACATGGAATGTCTCGGTACCACAGTCATCCTGAATGATGAGAATATCCTGCACGGCATCGACAAGACGGCGTGTGAGATAGCCGGCTTCGGCCGTCTTAAGGGCAGTATCGGATTTTCCTTTGCGGCCTCCGTGTGTGGCGATGAAGTACTCAAGCACCGAGAAGCCGTCTTTGAGGTTTGATTGAATCGGCAGCTCGATGGTGCGTCCCGAAGGATTCGCCACAAGACCTTTCATACCGGCCAGCTGCGCCACCTGCCCCCAGTTTCCACGTGCACCGGAGTCGATAACATAAGTGATGTCGTTCTCTTTGAATTTGAGGAACCCTTCGATCATCTTGGTGGAAATTTCGTTTTTCGTCTTCGACCAGATGGTGATGGCATGGGTGTAGCGCTCATCATCGGTAATGAGACCTTTCCAGTAGTAGTTATTGATCATACGTATGCGATTGTTCGCTTCGAGCAAAAGACCATCGCGCGCGGCCGGAATGAGCATGTCCTTCGCACCGATAGAGATGCCCGAGAGCGTGGCATACTCGAAGCCGATATCTTTGATGCGATCGGCAAAGCACACGGTCTCTTCGCGTCCGGCGACGTCGATCGCCCTTGCGAGAAGAGCCGAAAGGGTCTTCTTACGCATGGTCTCATTGACGAGGCCGAGTGCGGGAGGGACGATTTCTTGAAAACGGATGCGTCCGACTGACGTTTCGATAATTTTCGGCTCCTCGCCGGGCTCGGTGTAACGCACTTTGATCTTCGCCTGCAAATCCACCACACCCTGTGCATGGGCAATGAAGGCTTCTTCAGGAGACGAAAATATCATCCCCTCCCCCTTCTTACCATCGTGTACCTGTGTGAGGAAGTAGCAGCCGAGCACCATGTCCTGTGCGGGATTAATGATGGGCTCGCCAGCGGAAGGTTTGAGCAGGTTCTGGTGCGCCGCCATGAGCGTGGCAGCTTCGTACTGCGCCTTTTCGGAGAGCGGAACGTGCACGGCCATCTGGTCACCGTCGAAGTCCGCGTTGAACGCGGCACACACGAGCGGGTGCAGACGAATCGCCAGCCCCTCCACAAGCTTGGGCCTGAAGGCCTGAATGCCGAGGCGATGCAGCGTGGGTGCGCGGTTGAGGAGCACATACTTGCCGTCAATCACCTCTTCGAGAATATCCCACACCTCTTTTCCACCATCCTGCACCAGACGTTCGGCGCCCTTCACGTTATGCGCCAGCTCGTCGCGGATAAGGCGACCGATCACAAACGGCTTGAAGAGTTTCATCGCCATCTCTTTCGGCAATCCACACTGGTGCAGTTTGAGTTCAGGACCCACCACGATCACGGAGCGACCAGAGTAGTCGACGCGCTTGCCGAGCAGGTTCTGGCGGAATCGGCCCTGCTTGCCCTTGAGAATGTCGGAGAGTGAGCGCAATTTGCGG
>CAYOLJ010000084.1:0-4229 GCA_964404805.1 uncultured Candidatus Peribacteria bacterium | reverse complement strand
AACCTCGAACAGAGCCTGAATCTCTTGAGCGCTTGCCGGCAGAAAGGCATGACCTACATCCTGCTCCCCTCCGTGCTGGGCATCGTGGAACGCGATGAGCACGTAGAATCTCTCGAGGGTCTGCCTGTCACCGTTGTGCGGCCTTCACGCACAGTCTGGCACTCCTTCTTTCTCTAGTTCATGCACGCATTCCTCCTCGCCCTTCGGCAAGCTCAGAGTAAACCGGCTGCCCCTTTCCCATTCTTCTCCTCATGCGCGCTTTCCTGCTAGCAGGTGGCTTCGCTACGCGGCTCTGGCCGCTGACCGAAAAACGTGCCAAGCCGCTGCTGCCTCTTGCAGGTAAACCGCTCATCAATCACCTGCTCGAGCAACTGCCTGCCGATCTGCCCGTGACCGTGAGCATCAATGCTGCATTTCAAGAGAGTTTCGATCACTGGAAGGCGCAGAGTAAGCACACAAACACAGAGATTCTCGTGGAACAGGCCCGCAAAGATACCGAGAAACTAGGGGCGCTGGGAGCTGTCGCCCAGTGGATCGCTCACCAACACATTACCGATGATGTACTCCTGCTCACAGGCGACAACTACTGTGGCTTCTCCATCCAGAATTTCCTCAAGGACTACACAGTGGGAACCCCTCTGGTTGCCGCCTATGACATCGGTGATCCCGCGCGTGCACAAGGATTCGGAACCATCGTGCCAGATGTAAATGGAACGCACGTCGCCGCATTCGAAGAGAAACCTCCGCATCCTTCAAGCTCGCTCGTAAGCACGGGGGTGTCGATCCTGCCTGCCGTACATCTACCCGTCGTGATGGAGTACGCACAGAAGAAACCCGACAATGTGGGAGGGATCTTCGAGGAATTTCTGCACCGCGGTATTCCTGTAGAATTTCGCGCCTTCACGGAACCATGGTTCGATATCGGTTCGTTTGAAGCGTACCTTGAGGCGACACGCGTGCTCGTGGGCGACCGCGTGCTACTGGGCCACGGCGCAGCGTGCGAAAAAACCACGTCAGAGGGACCTGTTGTTCTGGGCAATCACTCCATGGTGCGCAATGCGACACTGCGCAACGTAATCATGTTCGAGCACTGTACTGTCGAAGACTGTGTGCTCACCGATTGCATCCTCGATGACCACTGTACGCTCAAGGGCATCGATCTCTCGAAACAGATGTTGCGCGAAGGCACGATTCTCGAAAGAAAATAACACCAGACGTGTTTGCGGCAGGGAGTCCGCTTCCCTACACTCTCTCTGCTATGAAGCGCCTCTTTCCGCTTGTACTGCTCACACTCATCCTCGTTGGGTGCGGCTCGAAGACAGTGACGCTCTCTCTCACCTTCGACGTGGAGGATTCCGTGCAGCGTACTGTGCTTCTTGAAGAGACCAAAAAAGTCATTGAGCGGCGCCTGAGCCGTTTCGAGAATGCCACCCCGTCAGAGATGATGGTAAATAACCAGGAGGACGGTTCGCTGCTGCTCTCATTTGATGTAGAGAATGACGAAGCGCGCACAATTCTCGTCGACGAGCTGCTCATACCCTACTCACTGAAATTGATGACCGTGAGCACAGGAACCGGAGATCTGTTTGTTGAGGATGTCGGTTGGTTTAACAACACAGAGATCACGCAGAAACAGATTGTGTGGACAGAAGGCAACTCAGATCAGGATGGTAAAGGTGTCGTGCGACTCGTCTTCTCCGAAGAGGGCCACGCAATGCTCGGTGAGGTCTTTCGCCAGCATCAGGACGGAAACCTGGGCCTCTTCGTGCGAGACAGACTCATGGCCACTATGCCGATTGATACACAGGAACCGAAGGCAGAGATTGTCATTGCCGGTATTCCGGTGCCGGATATGGCTGGTATCTTCGCAGACGATGTGAATGTGGGAACGCACGTTATCTTCTCTCTCCCTTAAGCCCTAATCCTCATCCTCACCCTATAACCATGAAATCCAACCGTCGCATGATCTGGCCCGTCGTCACGGGCATTATTGGACTCTTTCTTCTCTTCATTGCCCTGCCGGACGGATGGAAATTCTGGGCTCCGGTGTTCTTGCGCGCACCCACCTTCCACTTCGGCTTAGACCTCGTGGGCGGCACGCAGCTCGATTTCCGTATTTCGGAACAGGAGATGAATGACCAGGTTGCTCGTCTAAACGCTGAAATTGAACTGCTCAAGGAACAGGGAGCCGGTTCGGACAAGATCTCCATTCTCGAAAATCAGCTCCATTCCACGCAGCAACAGCAGACGAGCGTCGTGGAATCTATCCGTACCGTTCTGGAGCGACGCATCAACGCGCTGGGCGTGAGCGAGGCAGTGATCACACCTTCGTACATCGGCGATGAGCGGCATCTGCTCGTGGAGTGCCCAGGTGTCGTAGATACGCAGGAGTGTATTGCCACGGTGGGTAAGACCATTCAGCTGGAATTCAAGGAGGAGTTCACAGAACCGACGGAGGAATTTGAGAGGGATGTGAGCGATCGTGCCGACGCAGCCATGCGTCGCATCACGGTGAGCGGCGCCACAATCGATCTTGTGGGTGAGGACCTCGGCACTACCCTCGGCGTGGCCTATTCCGACAGGCAGTGGTTCTTCAGAAAAGACCTACCCAAAGGGCTGGAAGACACATGGTCTCTCTCAGTTGGAAAAGTGATAAAGCGTGAAGGATCAATTACCGTGTCACAGCAGGATGACCAGGGTCAGCCCACGGATACAGAAATTCCTGGCATCTTTTTGGCAGAGGTCGTTGGACCGCACACACAGACTGGCCGTGTGGTGGTAGAAGCACCTACAGCTTTCGCTATCCTGGCCAAGGAGAAGAAACTCTCCTACACGCCGCATGCCGACACACCGCTGGATGCAAGGGTGGAACCCGGCATTGTGGGTGCCCTACAAACAATGTCACCGGGAGATCTGCAGACCGTAAACCTGGGAGAGAGCGCCGCATCCCTCCTCTTCCTGCGTCTGCGCACACCCGGTCAGGAGCAGATGGCCGCGAGCCACATTCTCATTTCCTTCAAGGACGCAACAGCCATGGGTGACGACATCACGCGCACCAAGGCAGAGGCACTCACCCTCGCAAAGGATCTCAAGCAGCAACTCGATAACGGTGCAGACTTCGCTGTACTGGCAAAGGAATACTCCGATGACGGCACAGGAAAATCAGGAGGAGATCTGGGAACATTCATTCGTGGAGCAATGGTGGCTCCGTTTGAGCAAGCAGCTTTTGCCCTTCCACAGGATGGCATCAGTGACCCTGTTGAAACACAGTTCGGCTACCACATTATCCGTGCAGATCGCGCTGCTTCGCGCTCATTCGATGTTGCGTCATACGATGAACTACGCTTTAGCGGTAGTGGTGCAAAGATACAGGCAGATGCCGCACAGGCTGATCTGCAAGCGGGAGCGGTAATGGAGTACGAAGATGCCATCGCTCTGCGCTCCATTTTCTTTTCGTTGCTCCCCACAGGCTGGAAAGACACCACACTGACCGGCAAGCACTTCCGTTCTGCTGGTGTGACTTTGGACCCCACGTCGAGCCTGCCGATCGTGCAGATCGCTTTCGATGAAGAGGGCGGCAAGCTCTTTCAGGAACTCACGAAGAATAATGTCGGCAAGCGCATCGCGATCTTCGTCGGTGGCGATCTCGTCTCTGCGCCCACCGTGCAGCAGGAAATTATCGGAGGTACCGCCATCATCACTGGCAGCAGGAATTTTGAAGAGGCCCAGAGACTCGCACAAGATCTGAATACCGGTGCGATTCCGGCTCCCATCTACCTGGCTGGCCAGCATACAATCGAGGCGACGCTCGGTAGCGAGGCTCTGCGCACATCGCTCGAGGCCGCCCTCATCGGCGTCATTCTGCTCATGATCTACATGGTCGTGCTCTATCGTTTCTTGGGATTACTCGCCAACGTGGCGTTGTCGATGTACGCCCTGCTCTTCGTCGTCATCCTCAAGCTCCCACTCTTCCTCTTCTCGAGCCAGCACATCGTACTCACGTTGGCAGGTATGGCCGGTATCATCCTCTCGATCGGTATGGCGGTGGATGCGAACGTGCTCATCTTCGAACGCATCAAGGAGGAACTGCGCAAAGGCAAGCTCGTGACGACTGCCGTGGAAGTGGGCTTCAAGCGTGCCTGGCCGAGCATCCGCGACGGTAATGCCTCTACCCTGCTCACCTGTGCAATCCTCTTCACTATTGGTACCTCCATTGTGCGCGGATTCTC
>CAYOLJ010000083.1:0-4569 GCA_964404805.1 uncultured Candidatus Peribacteria bacterium | reverse complement strand
GTTCGAGGTTGCTGCATTGAATAAGATGCGTAATTTTTTTTTGTTGCAACGTCTCTTCGAGCCGGTCGAGTTTGCCGAGCACCGGAACACCGTCGACATCTGCTTCCTTTGTTCCCTGTCCATCTAAGATGGCCACCGGCACGAGAGGATTGCGATGTCGGTTTAACTCTGTGATGAGGGTCTTCGATTCGCGTGTGAGCCCCACAATGAGTGTGGGAAAACTGGGTGGCGACATTCTCAGCGCGATCCTCCTGAACACATCGAAGACGAGGTGCCATGCCCAGATGCCGCCCGCTGTGAGAAAGAAGGTTTCGAGCAGTAACAGTCTGCTCACGCCCTGGAATGATGTCTTGTAGCGGAAGTAGAACGCGAGCGTGAACAGCGACACTCCCACAAGAGCGGCGTACGCGATGTATGCGGCATTGCGCAGTGTCCTCTGATTCCTTGTGAGGGCGAAGGTCCGTGTGGTACCCAACACGAGTAGCCAGATGGGCGCCACCAGTAAGGTGGTGATGAGAAAGGGGAGGAACGGAAAGTTCGTCGAGAGAATCCATCCCACACGCATGAAGTACGCCACGACGTAGAGACCGACAAAGAGAAGGAGGTCTGAGAGGAGCCAGAGTAGAAGAAGGAGGCGTGAGCGAGACATACAAAAGAGAATCACGCGTAGCTTATCGCGAATAGCGTATCGCCGGTAGCTTACTGTCGCGCAACAATCGCGGGGTTTTTCCACGTGTAGGCCAGCTTCGTGGCATCCCAGGGAACTGAGCCATTCCATCCTTCACCGGGTGTCGCAACGATGGCCGGATTCACCGGGAGGAACGCCTGTAACCATTTCAGCTTCGATGCGAGGACGGAGTTCGTTATGGCACGCTGGACGAATGCTCCGTTCTGCAAGAGGTAATAGATGGTACTTTCGGCTAGATCCTCGAAGGGATCCGATGCGGCGTAACCACTTACGAAATCCTCTGGCCGTGTTTCGCTTCGCTGATGCGTACTGTCGAGCCACGAGATGCGGTAGAACGAAAGACTAGGGTCATCGCGGAAGATCGGCTCGTTTCCGTCTTTGAAGATGCTGTTCCCCGCGAGCGGCGAACCAATGAGGCATCCTAAGTCAAACACGTGTCCCAATGCTTCATGAATGAGCACGGCGCGGAACTCCTCGTCGGGCATGGTGCCATCAAGAATGATGGTGCTCTTACCGGCCAGCCCTCGGCGTTCCGGCTTGTCGTAGCGGACGTAGAAATTCTTGAGCTGATTTGTGCAACTCGTTGGGAGCAGACGTAATACTTCATCGGCGATGATCTTATGTCGCTCCTCAATATCGGGCTGGTTTACGACGGGGAGGAATGTGTGCTGCAATACTTTTGGGGCTGCGGGTGCTTTCTGCACGATGACGGGCACAGGTTCCCAGGTGCGTTGCTTTGAGAGGATGCGTGAACCGGGACGCGCCTCGTGCGATTCTTCGGGAAGGGGGAGCAGCGAGACGGTCGGCAATGCTTGCAAAACGGCCTCTGGCCTTGCGGCAAAGGGCTCTTGTGCTATACTTGCAATGGTTCCGGTTGGTCCGGACGCGTTGCTAAGCGTGAGAGCGATGCCGATAATGAGAAAGGTTTTTCCTCGCACGTGAGAGCAGTAAAAAGGTGTTATTTATACTACTATTTTAGAGTAATGTCAACAATGTCTGCACAGGAAGATCTCGGGCAAACACCTGGGCAAGAAGGGCTTCAGGAGGGCTCCGTTCCTTCAGGATCCGCTCCCCAAACGGCTTCACTGAAGCCCGGCCAGCGACATACGGTGAGCATCGAAAAGCTCACGCACGGCGGCGCAGGGCTCGCCTATGTCGACAAGATTCCTGTATTCGTGACGGGCGCGCTACCCGGGCAGAAGGTAGAAATCGTGATCACAAAAAATCGTGACAGCTACGCTGAGGCCAAGATCGAGAAAGTACTCAAGCGCTCCAAGGATGAAGTGATGCCCAAGTGTCAGCACTGTCATGATTGCGGTGGGTGCGTGTGGCAGCAGCTCTCGTACGTGAAGCAGATTCAGTACAAAGAGGAAATTGTGCGCGAGACACTCTCGCATCTCACGCCTGCAGATGCTTCTGTTCGTGCATCGCTCGGTGGTCGCGTGCTCAAGATTATTCCGAGTCCACAGGTTTTTCACTACCGCAACAAGTTGGAGATGTCGTTCGGTTTCGAATCCATGCGCAGTGAGGAAAAGAACGGCCGACGGCAGTACATCGACGAAAATCCTTCCGTCGGATTCCACCTGCCTAAGCAATGGTCCACCATTCTTCCGGTTTCGGAGTGCCACCTGTACGACGAGCAACTACCGACTCTACTCACCGATGTGCAGCGGTTCATGCGCGAGACAAAACTCCCGGTCTACAATCCCAAAACACACCGCGGCATGTTGCGCATTCTGCTACTGCGGCGTGGCATCAACACTGGCGAACAGATGATTGCCTTCCTCGTGAATGCACGTAAGAAAGAGCTCGAACCGTTGTTTCAGTACTTCATGCGGTTCGGCGGGCGCTCGGGTCTTGCATCATTGCTCGTCATCGAGCATCTGGGTCTTAACGACAAACCCGAAAATCCCAAGATTCACTGTCTCACGGGTAAGCCCACCATTACCGAGAGACTTTTCGACCTCTCGTTCGAGATTTCACCCTTCTCTTTCTTCCAGACCAACACGCTCGGCGCTGAAAAGCTCTACCAAGCTGTGGCAGCGGCGGCAGACTTGAGTCCCCGCGATACGGTGCTGGATGCGTACTGCGGCATGGGCACGATCGGCCAGTACCTCTCGCGATTCTGTGAGAAGGTCGTGGGGATCGAGAGTCATCCTTCGGCTATCGAAGACGCACTCAAGAGTGCCGGTAAGAATCGCATCGGCAACATCAGCTTCTACCGCGGGCGTACCGAGCAGGTGCTCAATGAGCAGCTTAAGCCGGGGTCCAAGTACAAATTCAATGTCATTGTTGTGGATCCGCCACGGGCAGGGCTGCACCCCGATGCACGCGAGGCGGTGATCGCCCACAAGCCCGACAAGATCGTGTACGTTTCATGTAACATGGCGACATTTGCGCGTGACTTAGGCGAGTTCCTCAAGGCGGGATACGAACTACGAACAGTACAGCCGGTGGACCTCTTCCCACACACGGCGCACATTGAGGCGGTGAGCTTGCTGCAGCGCAAATAGTGCTGGCAGAGCATTGTCGGATTGACAAATTTTCTTGTCAATACTCTTCTTCGTGTACCTTAGGTGTGTGCAGAAAATCACCTTGCTCTGCGTCGGCTCACTCAAGACTCGTTGGATCATTGAAGGATGTCTCGATTATCTCGAGCGTCTGCGACATGCATGCACGATTGATGTAGTTGAGGTCCCTGCGAGCAAACAGAGTGATCCTCTAAAACAGGGTGCCGAAGAGTCGGAGCGTCTGTTGAAGACCATAGAGAAGAGAGAGGGAGACGTATGGGTGCTCGATGAGCGTGGTAAAGCCATGACGTCTGCAGCGTTTGCAGAAGCGCTTGGTAAGACGCGTGACGCAGGTTGTCCGCTCACATTCGTCCTCGGCGGAGCTTACGGACTTACTGATACCGTTCGTGAACGGGCTGATCGCATCCTCAAACTTTCAGATATGATATTCCCGCACGAGCTCTGTCGATTGATATTTCTCGAACAGCTCTACCGCGCAAATGAAATCCAGAGAGGGAGTGGGTACCACCATGCCTGAATCAAAGGTGCAGTCCGAATATGCCGCGCCGGATCATCCACTTACCGGTTTCGAGTACGGGAATCACCGTCGCTGCAAGGAGCAGGATGATCATCCAATCATGCCCCGTAACGGCAAACGTGCCGAAGGGATGCTGCAGCACGGGCCAGTACACGATGGCGATGAGCAGCAGGATTTCCCAGAAGATGGAAATATTCAGCCAATGATTACTGAAGAGCCCGCGCAGTACGGAGTCGTGATCGGAGCGGAAGTTGTACGCTTTGAAAAACTGAATGAGCACGAGCGAGAGGAATGTCATGGTCATTGCCTCTGCGATGGGTCGACCCGACGCAGAGGCCCAGATGAAGAGGCCGAGGTTGGCGCTGGCGGACCAGAATCCTCCGAGCAACATGAGAAACACTACGGAGCGACTGAAAATCCTGCCCTTAGGGTCGCGCGGCGGGCGACGCATGAGGTCGCGCTCTGCAGGATCCACTGCCAGTGCGAGTGCGGGCAGACCGTCGGTTGCCAGGTTCACGTACAGAATCTGCACGGCGCTCAAGGGCAAGGGTATACCGAGCAGGGTCGCGCCAACCATGAGCAAGAGCTCCCCGATGTTCGAAGAGAGCAGGTACATGAGATACTTCTTGATGTTGCCGAAGATGGCACGTCCCTCCTCCACGGCAGCTACGATCGAGGCAAAGTTATCATCTGTGAGGGTCATGTCTGCGGCCTCGCGACTGACGTCCGTGCCCGAGATACCCATGGCCACACCCACATCCGCTTTCTTGAGCGCTGGTGCGTCATTTACACCGTCACCCGTCATGGCCACGATACGGCCCTGCTTCTGTAGA
>CAYOLJ010000082.1:0-4627 GCA_964404805.1 uncultured Candidatus Peribacteria bacterium | reverse complement strand
AGTACAGATCATCCTACTCACTTATTCGCCATCTTCGTCACGGTCAGGATTTCGTCGATCATCTTCTGCTTCTTGGAAGGACTGTTCGTATCAAGTGCACTCTTGAAACAGCTGTTCAAGTGCCCTTCGAAGAGAAGTTGGTGCGCAGACTTGAGCAACCCAATCGCTGCGAGGTTCTGTTGCATGATATCGATGCAGTACCGATCCTCCTCGACCATCGTGATGATCTTCTTGAGGAGGCTCTGTGCTTTCTTGTATCCGATGAGCGCTTTTTGCTTCTGTGGGGTCATATGTGAGAGAGGAAGATGCCCACACGGTACCACAACCTAGGGGGTAGGTAAATCCCGCCCCACCGTTTCCGCGGCGGCAGGGCGGGAGGGAATCTCATTCACAGTGTTTGTGAAAGCGGTTTGACTGTATAGGCGGTATTCAGTTCTTCGACAGCTCCTGTCCATGATCTGAGATCGAAATGGCCGTCATGGCGCAGGTCGACTGTTTTTAAGTCCACATTGACGTCGATGTTCTGTATGGAGGGAAATTCCTGACTGATGTCCCTGATGAGGACAGCGCAGGACTGGCAGTGTATGCCGGGGATTTGGACGAGAGTACGCATAATGGGGTTTGGGGGTAGGGTGAGGGGTAGAGGAATTATTGGAGGAGTGCATCGATTGCAGCTTGGAAGTTTGCGAGAGGCTGAGCGCCAGAGACGATGCGGTTCTCTTGCGTCTTCAGATTGAGAACGATGGTGCCCGGAGTGCCCTGGATGCCCGAAGCGGAGCCCTGTGAGAGCTGCTCCTGGATGATCGACTGATACTTGCCACTGCTGACACAGCGATCAAAAGCATCGGCATCAATACCGATCTGCTTTGCGATGGCGGCGGGATCAAAGGTTGCCTGCTGATCGAAGACGGCGTCCGTGAATTTCCAGAATGCCGTGTTGCCTCCCAGCTCATTCACGCACTCAGAAGCGATCGCTGCTGGCTCCGCCTTTGGATGAAAGCTCAAAGGATAGTGGCGGAAGATCCACATGATCTTGCCTGTATTCTGTTCGAGCAGCTGCTTCATAGTCGGATGCACGCGCTGACAGAACGGACACTCGAAGTCGGAGTACTCGATCACGGCAATATCGGCCGTCGTGCTCCCACGAATGTGGTCAGTTTCAAGATCGACAGGGATGACATTGATGGCAGTTTCAGGATCCGGAGCGAGGGAGGGAGTCGGGGCAGCTGGTGCCGGCACGACCGGAGTGGGTGCGGTTTGGGCTGCGATGAGACTGCCACCGGAGAAGCGTCCTGCCGAGAAACCGACGATGATGCCCATGAGCACCATCGAGGCACCAAACCAGAGATTCGGCTGGCTGTGTTGCGTTGGCGGGGCCTTGGAGCTGTGAGGCTCTTTCCACTGAAGAGAGGTCATGAGTAGGGGGGGAGAAAGAGAATCAAATAACCGTGAAGGAGCCGCGGACCATCCCCATGGAACAGCTGAAGGGGATACGGCCGGGACTTTGTGGAGTGAATTCGAAGACATTATCTCCGGATGCGAGAACTTTACTAATACCGAGCGAAGGGATCACAAAGCCGCGTGTGCAGCCTCCTGCGCTGGTGCCATCGACATGAAAGCGTACGGGGATCCCCGCGCGAATCGTGAGCGTGCTCGGTTCGTAGCCGTAACCTGTGACGGCCATAGAGACTTCTTGCACGCCGTTCTGCACGGCTGCGGATGGGAGGGCGCCTGCGGTATTCTTCGAGCCGAATGCGGCTGCCATGGTCTGCGGAACGTCAATCCCGACGAGGGTAAATCCGTTGTTGAGATTGAAGACAGAGAGAACGAGAACCAGTGTTCCGGCAAACCGCAGGAAGAGTCGCGAAGACGTCCCTCGCGCATTCGCGGAGATATAGCTGATTCCGATGAGGGAGGGCAATGTGCCGAGGGCGAATATGAACATCGTGAGCCCACCGGCCCAGAAACTTCCGGAAGCGAGAGCGACGAGCTGCAGTGACTGGGTGAAACCGCAGGGCAGGAAGAACGTGAGTGCCCCAAGGGCGAAGGGGGCTGCTGGATGGTCATTCTCCGAAAGATTGGCGATCCAGTGAGTGAACGCCTTGGGTGGCTGAATCGGAAAGCTTCCCTTCGGAATGATTTTCAGAATCGTGAGGGCAAGGTAGAGCATGACCAGTGCCACGATGATGCTCATGAAGCCCGTCATCTGTGTCGAGAGCGTGATGGATTGCCCGAGGAGTCCTACGAGTCCACCGAGAATGAAGTACGAAGCGAGGCGTCCAATATTGAACTGCATAAGAGGCTTCAGCCGCTGCCCAGGCGTGGAACCGCCGTGGATCTCGTTGTACTTGGCGGCCATTGCGAGCAGAAGCCCCCCCGTGACGGCAAGACAGCTGCTCATGCCGGCGACGATGCCGATAAGGAGCGTACTGCCGAAGGTGAGAGCCCCGGCAGTGGAAGGTGCAAGGGAAATGATATCGAATGCACCTAGGAGCTTGTAGATGGCGAAGATGATGATGAGCGCGCCACCGATTTCGAACCACTTCTGCTGCGAAGGCTCGGGTTCATGCTGAATGCTGTGATCTTGGCGAATGGTGAGGTTCTCTTGCTCCGAGACGACCTTGTATCCCGCTTCACGGATCACAGACTCGAGTTGCTCGAAAGACGGGAGTGTATCGGCCATTGCCGTGATTTTGGCAACGCCCTTGCGATGCTGCACGTTGACGTGCATCACCCCCGGAACAGATTTGATTTTCCGTTCCAAGAGGAGCTCGCAACTGTGGCAGGTCATCCCGTTGATGCACAGAGTGACTTGCCGTTTTTCTGAGGGTGCGGACATGGGGAAGAAAAAGGGGAAGGATATCAAAACGAGCGCATGACATGCGACCTCCTCCTTTCTATTGTCTCAGCACAACCGTAGCAACCGGTGGCGGGGAAAGTGAACAGGGAAACACCGCACGATCATATTCTTGCTCCGTAGAGGGAATAGGGGATTGGGCAGCGGTGTTCAATGCGAGTGATGCAACAGTCGGAACCTGTACAGAAGAATCACTCACTGCACGCTGCGTAGCTTCTGCGAGGCAGTGACCGAGACAGGACAGACTGCCCTCGTTACCATCGGTTGTCTCTGTATTGCCTTGCGTACATTCTGCATGTGGATCGTGCGCCGGCGCTGCAGTCATCATCATCTCGGTTGCGGGTTTCTGTGCATGTGCAAGCGTCGACCAGCATCCAGTGCCGAAGAAGATCTGAAGGCCGATGGCAGCGAGGAGAAACGTTCGCATGAATGCCTAAATGTAAGGAGTCTCAGAGGGAACCTCAAGGAAGTATTGCACCTCCACAACCACATCCACCGCCTTCTGTATGACAGGATCCAACGGCTACTTCTGGTTCAAGAGGGGTGGTGGCTTGCGCGGTGCTTTGACCAAAGGAGAATGATGTGCTCAAGAGCACGTAGAGCACTGAACATCCCGCGAGGCCCCAAAAAATTTTCTCTGGCTTCTGCATGGTGTCATCATACCTCCCCCATAGGTACAGAGCAAGTGCCGTGCTATCCCAAATATTCCGAGAGTCAGGCATGTGACAAGGTGCCGTGTTTCTGGGCGGCAATAGCACCTGCAATCTTGAGTCGCGTCTCCTGCATGAAATGACAGTAGACCGTATTAGGGAGGGTGATGAAGATATCGTGCAGTGCCTGCACGGCGCGCGGGGCATCGTCTCTATCCACGAGAAATGCCATCACCGATTGATTGAGTCCCTGCGTGGTCATGCGGATATTCACGCCGGCACCATGAAGAGCAAATGTGGCCTTTTCGGCTTGTCCGGGTATGCGCATGTCATTACCAAGGCAGTACACAACTGCGAGATGATCGACAGCCTGAATGACTTCCTCACCATTCACGCCATAGCGATCATGCACGTGCTGACGGAGTGCCGCGACTGTGGCAGCAGACTTCTTACCGTTGTCGAACGTGTATGAGATCGATCCCTCGCTCGTGGCGATATGCTGAATGGACACGTGGTGATCGGCGAACCAGCGGGCGATATCCTCTTCGAATCCTGTCTGGCCGATCATCTTTCCTGTGACGATTTGGAGCGCGAAGGGAACAGGCTTGCTGTGAACGATCTCGACGCCGTTCGGTTCCGGATTAAATGGATAGATGAGCGTGGTATTGTACGGAGTGGGTTCTTCTTCTGAATTCAGTACCACAATCGGAATGGCGTCCTCTGCGAGCATATCGAGGGCTTCGGGGTGGAGAGCGCCGGCATCAGCCCCTCGATCATTGCCGAAGAGCTCCTTCGCAAGGAAAGAGGTCATGTTTGCTATCACGCGCGTTCCCTCCACGTTATTCGGATCGGCCGACATGATGGGTGTTGTCTTCTCGATAAGATAGACGACCTTCATGCCAAGAGTGTGAGCAAGATGCGCGATGAGTGCCCCTGTTTTGTCACTGTAGCCGCGCTCACTGCCTAGTGGCGGTGCATAGCCGCCGGCAATAATGACACGATCTGACTGTAGGGCGCGTTCCAGTGATTGCCGCACGCCCTCGCGGAGTTTCTGATGTGCTCCGCTGATGTCTCCCTGCCACAATGTTTCGTAGATGGCCTGCTCATCACCGCAATCAAG
>CAYOLJ010000081.1:0-4896 GCA_964404805.1 uncultured Candidatus Peribacteria bacterium | reverse complement strand
ATACATACGCAGGATACGAAGACGCCGTGCGTCAGGCTATTCTGCAGCGCGTAGAATCCTTCGGCATGCAGAATTACGTCTTTGACGTGCGCGTACCGAAAGAGAAGCAGCTCACATTCAAGAAGAACGAGCCCGTCGAGGAAGAGCGCAAGCTCTTTCCCGGTTACGTGCTCGTCGATATGACTGTCACCGACGATAGTTGGTATCTTGTGCGCAACACACCGAACGTGACGGGTTTCGTGGGTTCGGGCAACATTCCGGTTCCCGTCACGCCCGAGGAATTCGGCGTGATTGAGCGCAGGGTTGGCGAACAGGAGGCGAAGTACAAATCGGACTTCCAGATTGGTGATCTCGTCGTGATCATTGACGGTCCGTTTAAGAACTACGAAGCCACCGTCTCGGCGGTCGATGTGAATAAGGGCAAGCTTACCGTGATGGTGCTCATCTTCGATCGTGAGACACCCGTCGAACTAGACTTCACACAGGTCAAAAAGAAGTGATCCTTCTGCCATTTATCTCCCACCGAGATCCTAGCGAAACCGAAGGACCGAACTCGACTTCACACAGGTGAAGAAGAAGTGATTCCTGTTCCATATACCGAATGCCCGCTTGTCACCTTCTCATTACCGGGCTTGTACAGGGAGTGTGTTTCCGTGCCGAAGCACAAACCAAGGCGAAGGAACTGCAGCTCGCCGGATGGGCGCGCAATAACAACGACGGCACACTCGAAATACATATCGAAGGCGCGATACCCGCATTGCAGAAATTTGAACAGTGGTGCCAGCGCGGGCCGAATGGAGCGCGCGTAGAGGAAGTGCAAGCGCAAGATGAACCAGAGGATTACCTGAAAAGCTTCACGATCCAGATGTAGAAGCGCGCATCAGAATTCCCCTTTCGCGCTCTGTGCCTCGCGTGGGAAGAGTAAGAGCAGCCCCACCATCTCGGCCGCGTGCCCCGCACAGTAGCCGAGTGCCAAACTAAAGACCCCCAGCCGCGGCGCCAGCGTCCACGAGAGAACGATAGCAATCACGCCGTTGAGCACCGTGAGCACTGCAGGAATCGTTGTGTGTTTCGTGGCGAAGAATGCGCGTGTGAAGAGATGGTTGAGGCCTTCGAAAGGGATAGAGAGCGCGTAGAGGGCGAGACAGGTAAAGAACACAGGAACGAACGTCGTCTTTAAGTGAATGAGCCACACTGCCACGGGCGTGAGGAAAACGAGGGCAATCGCACCGGGAATCGTGAGCAAGAGCATCCACAGGACTCCGCTCTTCAAGTACTGACGGTAACGCGACCATTCATTACGTGCAGCCGCTTGACTCAAGGGTGAGAAGAGCGAGAGCGCCAACGCCATGCCGGTCACACCCACCACCACGGCCTGAAAGTTACGCGCGTAGGCATTTACAGCAATAGAACCGGTGCCGAGCCCCGAGGCGATGCGGTCGAAAAAGAGGAGCTCGCCCTGCAACGCCCGCAATGCGAACATGCGCGGGAGCATCAGCAGGCCCATTTCGGTGAGGTCAGGATGCCACCACGTGATGGCAAAGCGGTACCCCGCACGTACGATCGCGGCAAATCGCACCAACATGTAGAGGAGTGCGCCGCCAAGCGTGCCGACGATGGGCCCGTACGCACCAATAATCGGCGTGAGCCACACGGTGCCGACGATGGTACCGAGCGTGAAGAGCACCGGCGTTAAGCCGTACATCCAGAAACGCTGAATAGTATTGAGGTACTGACCGAACGCATTGCCGAAGACGAAGAGAAAATTCGTAAGCAGCGCGATGCGCCCGAAATTCACATACAGTGCGAGCGCCTCACCTTCGAACTGTGTAAGGGCGGGAGCAACCCACGGAAAAACCACTGCAAGCAACAATGCGAGAAGTCCGAAGACGAGTGCGGCTACCGTGATGACGCCATTCAGCAGCTCCGACATCGATCGACGATCTTTGTGTGCTTCATAACGAGCGAGCAGGGGTACCAAGGCCACCGAGAATCCCGCCATGATCGTCACCTGAAAGAGAAGGTCACTGGGTCGAAACGCCGCCACGTACACATCCACCACCGAGAGCCCGGGGAACGTGCGGTTGAGCAGGTTGTCGCGAATGAGACCGGCAAACGAGGCCGAAAACTGTGTCGCTGCGAGAACGGCAGCTCCACCCAGAATACGATGCTGTGAACGCAGGGCGCTGAAGCGCATAGAGAGAGATTAGCAAGAAAGAGCGAAAAGGTCAGCCGATCCGTTGACGATTGTCAGAGGATTCAGGATGCTCCTTCTTGAGCAGACAGCAATGGCGCGTCTGCACAAATCTCAGAGAAGAGCCTTCTGGAGCGTAGAAGGATTCGATGAGTGAACTCACCCATCTTGGTGGATTCTGCCGACGTAGAATCTGACGGGATGCAAGTCTCGCTCCCTCGTTCTCTCTCCTCTTCTCTGCCCGAGCCTCGGAAAGTGGTTGGTTCAATCGAACATCGATGCGAACCTGAAGCAGAAGTCACCCTGCGAACTCCACTTTCCGGGGTTTTTTTCTGTGCGATTACTTCGCAACGTCGTCGAGCACGGCCTGCATGTATTCCATCTTATTGATCCCTTCAATAATGCGCATGGAATTCGTTCTCCTGTTGAGGAAAATGAAGGACGGAGCGACGTAGATTCCAGCTTCGGTGACGGCCGTCCGTTCATCGAGAAGGACATAATCGTACAGCTGCTCCTCTTCAATGCACGCGCGCAGAATCGATTCATCGGCTCCTACTTGTGTGCCCTTGCTCACGAGGTAATCCACCGTCATCGCCGAATTACGTTCCTCCAAGAGGACATCGAGGAACAACCAAAATGCGTCGTTACCCAGTTGCTCCGTGATGCACTCGGTCGCCTGACCTGCCCGGAAGTCCGCCTCATTACGATCACCAGGATAGTGGCGGAAGATCCAATACAGGCGATCTCCGTTCTTCTCGACAAAATCGATGAGACGAGAATGAACGATTTGCGTATACAGACTGGTAATGCCAGCGTACTCCACGAGAATAATGTCATTCGAGATATTACCACGCGTGTGCTCGGGGTGCGTTGTTTCAGGTAGATAGAGAGAATAATCAGCCTCCACAGGCAGAGGTTTATCCTGCGTGTACTGCGCCACTTCTTCGAGATCCTCAATCACAGGATACGCGACCGGAGCGATGAGCGGCACAGGTGGCTGGTCTGGCGCAGCGCCGCGGAACCGCTCTCGACCACCCATCAACCACTCAGCAAAGAAATACCCCCCAACGAGCACGAGCAGGCAGAGTGCGACGATAAACCAGACCTTTGTGCGACCCTGTGATTCCATCATATGGGGGCAAGCCTACGAGATCTTGATGTGCACGCCTAGTCCCCATGGCTTGACTGCAGAGAAACCTATCGATGAATAACATTCACATCCAACGAGGACACAAGAAAATCAATACGCAATCGAATGCAACCAATGCAAGGAAACTCGTGTGCGTACAGCAACGAAGCACTGGTACTCTTACGCGTAATCATGCGACAACTGCTTGGACGCATCACCGTCGGAATTGCACTCGGCATTGTGCTGGTTCTCGTACTGCAGCAGAATGCCACTCAAAATACGCAGAGGAACACGGATTTCTATGCTGAACTGGTGAACGCGACGGAGTGCCCTCCCGGCACGCACGTCTTCCACTGTAAGTGCGATGCTGAGGCCATTGCTTTAATAGAAGATATCTCTTACGAAGAAGCAGGCAAAAAAGATGTGTATTGCTGTGCCGACAAAGAGGCCGAGTATTTGGAGCAAATGAAATCGACTGATCCGATTGAAGCCCAGGTCGGCTATGACGGTTTAGTGACTCTTCTGGATGGCTACAAAAAAGCGGCGGCGAAGGGAGAAAATGACCTTGAAGATTGGCTGCAAGCAAACTGCTACCCACCAATAAGCTGTGATGCGTGCAACGCGATCATCGATCTCATCACCAGTGGCGGGGGGAGTGGGGGCTCGGCGGCTGATAGCGCGGCGAGTGGAGGAGATTCGTCAGGTGGAGGGGGAGGCTCTTCTCAAGGAGATGGCTCCAGTAGAGGTGGTGGAGGAGGAAGTTCCAACGGCGGGGGCAGCTCAAGCGCAGGAGCGAGTTCCAGTGAAGACGCCAGCTCCTCGGAAGGTGATTCCAGCTCCAGTGAGGAAGGTGGATCTTCGTCAGAGGATTCCAGTGACTCCTCAGAGGATTCGAGTGATTCGTCTGCAGATTCCAGTGACTCCTCAGAGGATTCTTCATCGTCATCGAGCAACGCCTACTACGTCATCTGTGATTCCAATCCGCTTGGCTACTGCTGTCTCGAGAATTCACGTGACAATAAGTTAAAATGTGGAGAAATCGTCCCCTTCAACATTTGTGAAGAGACTGGTACAGGCCCAGAAAAGGGTGATAACAAACGTGGCAAGTGGTTCTTGGCGAAAGACCAGAATACGCCGGATCTCACCGGTAAGAAGAACGAGTGCGAGCAAACGGGTGGCAAGGATGGCGGCATCTGCGCCGTGACCTGTGGCAACGGCGACATCGACGAGGGTGAGTCCTGCGACGAGGGCGCCCCGAAGGACTCAGGCCTCAAAGCAAAACCGGTGGAGGAAGATCCCGCAAAATGTACAGACGGTGTGAACTGTCATGATGGGAGTGGTCCGAATGGCACAAACATTGTGAACATCCCCACAGGTGTCGCGAATGCTCGCCTCATCCTACCCGAGAACATTACCGAATCCCCCGAGGTGCCGTGGTCTTGGCCGTGGTCGCAGCAGATGATGAAGAGTAATTGTGTCGAGTGTCAACCCAGCAAGTGCTCGGAGGCTCTCAAGACAGCGACGACCGAGATCAGCAAGGTGGCCATTTCGAGTTGTTTCGCCGCCATTCGCG
>CAYOLJ010000080.1:0-5011 GCA_964404805.1 uncultured Candidatus Peribacteria bacterium | reverse complement strand
CTTGGAGCATTCGCTGTCTTTGCGGCCTCCTCATCTCTTCCGCACTTCGCAGGATTTCTACTCCCCATTGCGGCAGGGAATTTTCTCTACATCGCCGGGGCAGACCTCATGCCAGAACTCCACAAAGAAACACGCCTGTCGCAAGCTCTTTTTCAGCTCATTGCCATTCTGTCGGGTCTCGGTGTCATGCACCTGCTCACGTTGATGGAAATTTAAGCGTTAAAGTCTCCACGGAATGAGTTCGTGAGAAACGGTTTCTGCGAAGACCGATGTGGGAATGCCCAGAATGACGGGGGCAGCAAACAGCAGAATGAGTGTGGCCACAAGCAGGAAGAGAACAAGCCTCTCACCCGATGCGAGTGCTTTCCCCAGCCGAGCGTGCAGTGTGCGCATGTGCTCGCCGATGTGCAGTAGCATCTCGAGAAACCGGTGCAGAATTTCAAATTTTGGCAGGAACACACCCAGCAATCGGGCCAGCGAAAGATCCGCACGTATCACGCCGCTCATCGCGACCAATCCAATGGTGTGATGGAGGTACACCGAGAACGTGAGCGCCATGGTGAGCAGAAAGACGTCGATCAGACTCTCGCGCAGACTGCCCTCAATCGTGCGGCCCCAGCCAAGATGGTGCACCTCACGATACTTCACCATGTCGAGCGCGATGTGCGCAGCAATAAGCATGGCGAAAGCACCCAGATTGAGAACGGCCGCTACGACGACCGTGAGCACGAGGTACCCTGCATGGAATGCGGGCAGATCATCATGCTCGTGTGCGAAGTGACGGAGCGTGAGGATGGCGGATTGACTGTGTGTATGAAACATTTCTATTATTATACAATATAACATGGATATTGTGAACCATTAAAATATGCGACGTTATTTTCCGATCTTGGGCTGTTCTCGCACAATCGAGCGTACGCGCTCTAATCGTTCCTGCACCTCTCGCTCGAATCCCCGGTTGGTCGGTTCATAGAAGGACTGCGGCGCAACACCCATCGGAAAGTACTGCTCGCGCACCACTCCCTGCTGAGTATCGTGCGGGTACTGATAGCCTTTGCCGTATCCCTGATCGGCCATGCCCTTGATGGGTGCGTTGCGTAAGTGCAGAGGAACTTCGAGTGTCGGAGCGCAGCGAATGACCTCCCGCGCAGCTTTCATGGCCCGGGTGATGGCATTGCTCTTGGGGGCCTGACTTAAGTAAATACAGGCATGTGCCAGAAAGAACTCCCCTTCTGGTACACCCACAAATTCAAATGCCTGCCATGCCGCAATGACCATCTGTAGTGCGCGCGGATCGGCGTTGCCGATGTCCTCGCTCGCGAAGATGGCCATACGCCGAAAGAGGAACCGCGGTTCCTCACCTCCAGCAAGCATCTTGAACATCCACAGGAGTGCGGCATCGCAATCGCTCCCGCGCATGCTCTTAATGAAAGCGGAGACAGAGTTGTAGTGCTCCTCGCCCGTGCGGTCATAGCGCTTGCCCCGTTCCCGAAAGAGCGCATCAATCTCTTTGAGTGAGAGATTCTTGCCGGCGGTGAGTACAGCCATTTCGAGCAGATTGAGCGCGATGCGCGCATCGCCATTGGCGAGCAGGGTAATCCGCTCCAATGCTTTCTGCTCCACCTGCACTTTGCCATGGAGCCCTCGTTCATCCGTCAGGGCCCGTTGCAGAATTGTGAGCAGATCCTGCTGCGTGAGGGGCTTTAATAATGTCACCTGCGATCGCGAGACTAAGGCGGAGTTCACCTCGAAGTACGGATTCTCGGTGGTTGCACCAATGAGGATCACCACGCCGCTCTCGACGTACGGGAGCAGGGCATCTTGTTGGCTCTTGTTGAACCGGTGAATCTCGTCAATGAAGAGCACCGTACGCTGTTTCAATCCTGTAAAGAGTCGCTCGGCTTCTGCACACACTTCGCGCAGTTCTTTGACCCCGCTCAAGACGGCATTGATCTGGACAAAGTGCGCCTTCGTGCGCTGCGCAACGATTTTTGCAAGCGTCGTCTTGCCCGTGCCTGGGGGGCCCGCAAGAATCACCGACGAGAGCGCATCTTCCTCAATCGCAGTGCGCAACATGCTCCCCTGCCCCATCACGTGCTCCTGGCCCACGAATTCCTCCAGCGTAAGAGGGCGGAGACGAAAAGCCAGTGGCGCAGCATTCTTCGTGGTCATGGATGATCATCCTACCGCTTGGAACGGTGAGTGGGTAGCACGTAGCCCAAAGAGGCCGGACGTGATACAATAGAAGGAGTCGTATGAAAGATTTTATGTCGACCATTCAAGGCCAGCCTGAGCTCTCGGAGGAGCAGCAGAAGAAAGTGGGGCAGTCTGTGGGGGGCAAAATGGGTGATGAGCACGAGAAATTCGTGCAGACGATTCTCCGGATGCTCGATAACCATGAGATTGATGTCACGAAACCAGAAACATTCCTGAAGTTGGAGGTCTACAACCGGCTTGATGAAGGGTGGAGGGGCAAGGTGGATCTCGCACTCGTGAATATTGCGAGCATGCTGAATCATATTGTGGAGTTCCGCCTCTCGAAGAAGACGCCCGATGAATCTCCTGAGCTCCAATCGATGATTGAGCACCTCTGGCAAATGAAACAGCGTATCGAAGAGACGCACGATGTCTTTAAGTTCTGATCCCTTCATCGAAGTATGAACAAGCCCATGAAACATCCAGAAAAACCACGCGAAAACCCTGCGGATCAACCGCAAGAAGCTCCTTCGCAGGAGCAAGAGAAACCATTACGGCCTGAAACTACTCCTGAACAGGAAGTGGTTCAGCAGCGCGCGGATGTCATCGACAATACCCGTCTACATCTCGAGGATCTCGCACGTAGGCTCCCGCAGAGCGAAGGACAGAAACTGGAACGGTTCGTGGCGTGAATGAAGCAATATCCCCTCTCCCTACCCTCTCCCGTTGGGAGAGGGTGGAGCGAATTCTGCTTGTACAGAATGAGCGGGGGTGAGGGGTGAAACCAAGTGAATTCTACTGTCATTCCTCCACCAGGTGCGCTGGCGCTTGGCGTACTGGCGGGTCTTTGCCGTGATCGTGTCTTGTAGTTCTTGATCCTGACGCACGGTCTCTACCGTATCATGACCGAGCCGCTGAGCAATTTCGCGGTACCCGTGACTCTGCATGCCCGGATCATCAACCGTGTAGCCGCGCTGCAGCAGCCCCGCAACTTCCTCTACCCATCCTGTTGCAAACATCTGCTGTGTGCGCTCACCAATCCTGCGATGGAGTTCCTCGACAGGACATGTCATGCCGAGCAGAAGTAACGCGTACGGTGAGGGTTTCGTACCTTTAGCATCCCGAAGAGACATTCCCGTCGACAGACACACCTCGAGCGCACGCAGCAGGTAGACCGTATTACTCGGTTCAACTGAGAGCGAACCTTCAGGGTCTAGTTCCTGTAGACGTTCATAGAGTGCTGTAGGACCTTCGCGCTTAAGATCCGTGTGCAATTGCGTACGGAGTGCGGGATCTGGCACTTGCACGAACGAGAGATTGTCGATGATCGCACTTACATACAGCATCGACCCACCGACGAGAAACGGGATATTCCCCCGCGCATGGATACTATCGATCACCTGCTGGGCCTCGTGTTTATACCACGCTGCTGTCACTTCTTCCTTCGGGTCTTTCACGTCGAGAAGATGATGGGGAATGCCGCGCATCTCCTCAGATCGAATCTTCGCCGTACCGATATCGAGCCCCCGGTAGAGCTGGCGGGAATCCGCATTGACAATCTCCACCTGCCTTCCCCGCTCCTGAAGCAGTGCGGCCACCTCGAGCGAACACGAGGTCTTGCCACTCGCCGTCTGCCCCACAACGACGAGGAGCGGTCGCTGTACGCTCTCTAAAAACCCGGCAATGTCTGGAAGTCCTGACAACTTCATCGATGCTATGATAGGCCGATAGAGGCGATTTCTCCGAATTGTTTAGTGTACTTTACATTCCTCTGCACCACATTCTCCACTCACGCCAACTGCCGGAAAACCTCAAAAAACCCTATAATATTTGTGAAGTGAGGCTTCAAAACCTACGCCCTACCCCCTATTCCTAACCCTATTCACATGCACCCCAAACTCCAATCCATTGCTGATCGTATTGGCCGCGGAAACCTCACGCCGCAGAACTTCATCATCCCCACAGTGATTGAGAAGACGCAGTTCGGCGAGCGCGTGTACGACATCTACTCTCGTTTGCTCGAAGATCGTGTGGTGTTTCTCGGTACCGTGATCAATGACGATGTGGCGAATTCCATCATCGCACAGCTGCTCTTTCTCGAGAAAGAGAACGCCAAGAAAGACATCATCCTCTACGTGAATTCCCCGGGCGGTCAGGTGACGTCTACGCTGGCGATGTACGACACCATGCAGTACGTGCAGGCCGATATCTCCACGGTCTGTTTGGGGATGGCGGCGAGCGGCGGCGCTATCATTCTTATGGGAGGAACGAAGGGAAAGCGATTCGCCCTCGCGCACTCCGAAATTATGATTCACCAGCCACTCGGTGGAACGGAGGGCCAGGCGACAGATATTGCTATTCATGCGGATCACATTCTCCAGACCAAGAAGATTCTGAATGAGATGATTGCCCAACACACGGGCAAAACTCTGGAGCAGGTCACCACCGACACGGAGCGTGACAAGTTCCTGTCAGCACAGGAGGCGCTCAAGTACGGCATCATTGACCGTATCCTCACGAAGAAGTCTTAAAGCTTTTCTCTGTACGAAATATCGCCAAGATGACGACATCCCAGCGATAGTGATCTGCAAGATTTACTTTTTCTCACTCTCACAGCATCCTGCCGCGCAGCAACAGCTCATGAGTTTGGTACAGCTCATGAGGACGATGAGCCAGATGAACGCGTTGATGGCCGGCTGCATGGTTTGCGAGAGGGGCAAACCCGAGAGCACTGATTTAAAGAGCATGCCTGCCGGAATCGAGGCAATAGCAACGCTCGACGCCCAGAGGGCAATATCCATGAACATTCCTAAGA
>CAYOLJ010000079.1:0-5133 GCA_964404805.1 uncultured Candidatus Peribacteria bacterium | reverse complement strand
AAAAGGAAATACATGCATATTAAAGCCAATTCCCGATGTTACTT
The DNA here is from genome assembly GCA_964404805.1 of uncultured Candidatus Peribacteria bacterium. Classification (GTDB taxonomy): domain Bacteria; phylum Patescibacteriota; class Gracilibacteria; order Peribacterales; family Peribacteraceae; genus Peribacter. The sequence continues at coordinate 5,089 of CAYOLJ010000079.1, read as the reverse complement.
TTTCATCTTCGTCCAAAACTTCTGCGGCTGCAGTGCTGTCTGCATCTGCATCCTCTTCTTCGGTTTTCTCTCTCAGCCGGCAGGAAATGGAGGAAATGCGGGATCTGTTTCAGCAAATCCAAAACACTTCCAAACAAGAAAATAATGCGGGAACCTCTTTATTACTGATTGCTGCCCTTGGTGGTGGAGCGTATTGGTATTGGAAAAAGAAAAAGAAATCTTAATGATGGAGGCACGCTCTCTTTATGCACTCCCCCATCCCCCTCAGCATCTACCAAGAGCTACCTGTAGCTATTTGATAATGTTGGTACACTGTGACCATGCCCGACTCAATCAGGCAAATCCTAGATAGGATCAAACAATTCCGCGATGAGCGTGATTGGATGCAATTTCATGATCCCAAGAGCATGGCTGCCTCTGTCACTATCGAGGCCGCGGAGCTCCTCGAGCACTTTCAGTGGAAGAGTCGAGAAGAGGTGGAGGAATACGTGAAGACGCACAAGGATCAGATCGCCGAAGAGATTGCTGATGTGGCCATGTACCTCTTTGAGCTCTCGGATAACTTAGGTATCGACCTCATGGAGGCCGTTGCGGAGAAGATCAAGAAGAACGCGATTAAGTATCCGATCGAGAAGGCAAAGGGTAAACATACGAAGTACACACAACTATGAGGTATTTCTTGGCACCAAGAAGCGGCGAGAAGTCCTACAAGAATTATCAATCAACAATTAAGAGTGGCGTTGAATTTAATCTTATTGCGGAGCACTTGGATGAAGAAGGAAGGTCCAAACTCCTCAAAGAAGAAATCATCTATGCATGGGGTAATCGTGAGGGCACTAGTTCATCTTGGAATAGGATGGAATATGGAGACAAAGTCATTTTCTATGCCAAAAAAAGGCTTGTCATGGTTGGCGACGTTTTCTACAAGAAGCATAGTCGTGAACTTGCACTCGCCCTCTAGCCGCCAGACGAAAAAGGGAATCCATGGGAGTATGTCTTCTTCATCAAAAACTTGCGATACATCAATATTCCAATTGAAGTATTCAATAGCATCGCTGGGTATAAACCTAATTTCATTGTTCAAGGATTCATTGAGCTAAAGCCTGAAAGACTAAGACCGATATTCGACAAGTATGGCAATATCGAGAGACTCTTCGAACTCTTTTCACATGAACAATCAGAGGAGGCACCAAAGAGCTCAGAATCAATTTACGTAAATGTGCCTCAGGATCTATCACCAGAGGTAGTTACGAATGCCAAAATTGTGCCGTTTTTTAAAGAGAAGAATCTCAAAGGAAAACGGGGGAAATTTAAAATTGATTATGATGAGCGCAATCGGAAGAATGCAATTACTGGGAGTAGAGGGGAAACAATTGTATTGAACGAAGAAAAGAAGCGATTATCAAGTCTCGGCAGGCCTGACTTGGCCAAGAAAGTAATCCGTGTTTCTGTAGATGATGATTCAAAGGGCTACGACATTCTCTCGTTTGAGGAAGATGGTAGAGAGCGATATATCGAAGTGAAAACGACAACTGCAAAAACAAATGCTGTCCAGTTTTTTCTGAGTGCAAATGAATATGAAGCAGCAAAAACTCTTGAGAATTACTACTTTTACATAGTTGATCGAATCAATACACAACAGCCACGCATAACTCCAATAGGCAATCCGTTTGGCACTGATATGTTTTCTATTCACCCAGAGAGTTATATTGTTGAAGGAAAGCGAGTGTAGCGTTTTCAGTTACCTCTCACTCCTCCCCCACCCCTTAAGCCCAAACCACCTAAAATATTGCGACTCCTAACCTTGCAATACACTAAATAAGTTTTACCATATCATTATGAATGAGCCACTTAAAGCTAAAGGCGTTTCTGGTATGGAGATTATGCATATCCCCTTTCTTGCTGGTCTTGATGAAAAGCAAAAACAATATTTTTCGGAAATGGCGAAGGAGTCCACTACTGTTGGCACATCCATTTCAATTGAAGTTGATGATGATGGAAGAGTGTATTACGTAATTAATGATTCAGGAAAAGATTGTGGTGGAGCGCATTTCAATGAAATTTATGAAGCTGTGTCTGTTCTGGTTGGCAAGTTAACAGATGGACAATTAAAAATACCCGAATGGAAAGATCGCTATAAGCCTGCTGAGGCTCCAGCTGTAGATGAGAGAATGACGGCATTACGTGCAAAATTTATCGAAGCCTTAGAAGCTGATTATATCGATCGTGATTATGAGCGCATAACAACGCCCAAGCATGAAGGTGCAAAAATGACGATAAATGGAATGCCGGCAATACTGAGTAGCAATGGGCGCCTTTCTCTTTGTATAGGTGAAAATCAGTTTTATATCGTCAATCCAGAAGGTGCACGTGAGTGTTTTCAGTGTGATTTGGTTCACGCAGAAGGCGTGCAATATGCACTTGATCAATCAGGAGTGGCCTCTATACGTAAAAAGGATCCTGCTTCGGCTGATGGAACGATCGTCTCAACGCGACGCGAAACTCGATATTGTAAAACAGTTGAAGCAGATACGCCGCTTCCTCCTCCTGTCCCCCACCCCACAGCTTAAATTATGGCAGAGAGCCAAAACATGTCGCACAGTAGTCTTGCGGTTGTACCCCGAAAGGATGCTAATGGGTAGAAACGGCTTTCTTTGTGGTTTTCTGTGTATCAGAATGCCTATTGTCATGAAAGTAAGACTCATACCTTCTTTTCTCAAGACTACTTCGAAAGTAGGGGTTGCCCCGGGAACACTGAAACATATAGGCAAGAAGAGGGTCGAAAAGCCACGCATAACGATGTGGGTCTATGACGACAAAGTCTGTGAAGAAAAGGTGCTCGCGACAGCAGATGAATGCAAAGCTCTGCTCCGTAAAGATCGGGTCAATTGGATCAATGTAGAGGGAGTGCATGATTCCACTATTATCGAATCACTCGGTAAACAATTTGGTCTTCATGCTCTGTTGCTTGAGGACATACTGAATACATCTCATCGTCCTAAAATTGAGGAATTTGAAGACTGCCTTTTTGTGGTCGTGAAAATGCTCCGTTATATTCCAGAAGAGAAACGGACCAACGTTGAACAGGTCAGCATCGTACTGAAAGACAATCTCGTGCTTTCTTTTCAGGAACAACCACAGGATATTTTTAATCCCATGTGCGAACGCCTGCGTGCAGGAAAGGGTAAAATCCGTTCCTCCGGAGCAGACTATCTGCTCTACCGCCTTTTAGATGCCATTACTGATGGGTACTTCACTGTACTGGAACAAATAGGAGAGGAAATCGAGGCAATGGAGCAGCAGTTTCTTGTAGATCCGGATGATGCCTTTGTTTCATCGGTGTACCAGATCAAACGCGAGATGCTCTTCATCCGCAAAGCCATCTATCCTCTGCGTGACGTTATAGGCAAGCTGCAGCATGCGGACTCAGAATTTATCAGTGACGCAACGGCTCCCTTTTTGCGCGATGTCTATGACCACACCATTCAGGCAACGGATGCGGTGGACACATTCAGGGATCTGCTTTCGAATATGCTCGATAACTATCTGTCTGTCATGAGCCACAAGATGAACTCAGTCATGAAGGTGCTGACTATTATTGCAACGATCTTTATACCGCTCACGTTCATTGCCGGTGTCTATGGCATGAACTTTCAGCACATGCCGGAGCTGGGGTGGGCTTGGGGATATCCAATGGCGTGGGGAGTGATGATTACAGTGGTGATGGTGATGGTGGCGTATTTTAAGAAGAAAGGGTGGTGGTAGGCACTGCCCATCATGAGCGTAACCGTAATTAGAGGAAGGCGCTTGTAGTGTGTTAGCGCTCCCCCACCTCCCGTATACACTCCGATTCCACCTCGCAGCATCCACCAAGCGCATTTTCGGCTTCATGGGCAAGGCCGATGCAGCGAAGCGTGGCTGCAGCAGGTGCGATCGATAGCGGCGACCTCATAAACGTGAACCAATTCTCTTTTCTGTCTATTTCTGTTCTTTGGTCGTGAGGGGAACTGTGCGTACCATGCGAAGTTGCCTTTCCACCCTCTTCCATGAAGAAGCTCCCCTCTTCTTTTTTCCTCGCCTGGTTCAACGTGGCCTTTGGCGTGCTCCTTTTTTGTGTTGCCGTAAGTTCCGCAATGGCGGTGCGATGGGGTAATCAGTTGCAATCAAGTAATGGATTCTTATTTTTGATTACAAACTTGGTGGATGGCCAACCAGGTGAATCAGCAACAGCATCCAATGTACAGTATGAACGGTGCATCCTTACGGCAGCCCATGTTGTCGGTACGAACACTGTTCTGAAAGGTACAGACTTGCGGACAATTACAGATCAGACCCCACGACAGGACGTAGCAGCGCATGCCCCTAAGCTGGAGCAGGCATACTCTGCATACGGATCGTATGCAGATTTTCACGTCGCATGGTTAAAGAATTTACAGGATTCGGGAAGTATCAAGCGAATACAGGCAGGCCGCGATTACTATCCTCTGCCAATTGGAAAAGTTGAAGATCTGGGAATGGAAGCTATTGATTGGACAGAAGATGATTCTGTCGTATCGCAGGGGGGCACAGGGGTATCGCTGATGGGATATGGCTTCTATGATACTGTCGGGGGGAGCGATATAGGCGCCATGATACTGAGAGGCGGGAATACGTTTGCAACGGCATTTTATTATGGTTCAAGCGTGGTTAACCCGGTGGGTGGATCGATGATCCGGACAATGCCTGGCACATCAGTATCTTCTTCCTCTGCGCCATTTTTAGGTAATTCTATTGGCTGCCATGGGGACAGTGGTGCCCCCTTGAGAGCAACGTTCAGGCCGGGGGTCGTCTACGGCGTTCTTTCCGATAACAGAGGTGGTTCTTTGTGTGCGGACGTGACATCCAATCTGTATTCAACAATCGATGACTCCAACCGTGCAGGTGTCGTAGATAACAGAACGAACTGGGAGCGTGTGAATGAAGCGATTGAAAAAACATGCGGGAAACCTTTTTCTCTAGTGATAGTAGGTCAGGGGTTAGTCCACGGCCAATTTGCAGATCCACACCGACCAGATTTCGTTTACCTGACTGAAGATATGCATAATGCCTT
>CAYOLJ010000078.1:0-5676 GCA_964404805.1 uncultured Candidatus Peribacteria bacterium | reverse complement strand
GGCGTATCTACGGTCCAGAAGGGGCTCATGCGAATGAAAGCGCAACGATGTGCGCGAGCGACCTTCTTCAACTCTTCGATGAGTGTTTCGAGAGAGGAGTTGTTTCCTACGATGGGGCCATACGGAATAGAGAGGTGTCTCCCTCGCCTTGCATTCACTACAATTGCCTGACAGATTCCAGCAATTCCTGTCTCATCGCGTACCTCCAATCGAATGGGCTCCTGTCCCGTATCGCGATAGACCTCGCCCATGGTCCAGCTCTGCAGAAAGGGGCGGAATTGTTGCTGACCAATGAAGGCATCCCATTCTTGGGGGTTCTGTGCTTCTTGAACGTTCATCGTAAGCAGTATGCAGTATGCAGTATGCAGGTTGAAGGGGGTTTGGCGATGATTGACGAAAAAGTGGTCGATATATAGACAAATTTAGTAAAAATATTATAATACCAATTATGGATTATGAACTCACTTGGGGGTATGGAGAGAAGAGTGAATGGGTCGACGCGTTGCTGCTCGCGGCAAACTCCCTTCGAAGTGCGCGGCGTTCAGTTGTCGAAAACGGGAATACCCAAATTGTTCCGACAATGGTTGATCACGCGCAGCGCTGTGCAGACGTTCTTATGGAGGGTCTCATGGCGAGAGAAATTGATGCAATCCGAGAGAGGCTTACCCCTCTCGTTTCAAATTTTATCGAGAAACAGCGGCTGTCCGATACACCTCCTATGTGCAAGAACGGAAGTACGTCCGCCGGGCTTATGGACTCGCTTACAAACGTATTTTCACCTGAATCTTTTGTCGACCTTGTAACAACAAAATTCCTTCATGAACAAACGGCAGATCTTTCGCGCCCCGCGATTGTCGTCGGCCCGGCATCTGTGGGATTACTGCTCGGGGGACTCCTTACATCTGCACATTCCCGAAGTGCCATGGGCAAAACACATGCATGGAAACTCGGAGGGATTGTGACAAATCCGAGTGACTTTCCAGACAGTGTTGTCGATCAGGTACCTGCAGAATCGTGTTTCATTCCTGATGCAGAGCCGGATTGTCCGGTGTATCTCATCGAAGACATCGTAGGAAATACGCTTCGTAGAGCCACCGAAACGATGCATGCTTGTTTCCCGCATCTGAATTTGCAATTTTAGGTCTTATTCAAGAGGAGGAGAAACTTTTGAATCAGCCTTTGCGCATCTTTCTCTGTCATCGTTGGGTGAGTGGGTAGTGAGAGAATGTGCTCGGCAGCACTCTCGGCGTTGGGATCCGATCCCAACGTGTAGTTCACTTCTTCCAATGGGCTCCCTGGTGGGCATATCACGCAGCCTGCCCATCCGTCGTACAGATGGATGTTGTGCTTTTTGAGGGCAATGCGGATTCCTTCTGCATTCTTGAGGAAGAGGGGGAACTTCTGCAGTGGCAGGTCAGGATGAATCGCCTTGGGTACATTCCAGTGCCGCTCGGATGCTTGCGTGAGGTAGAACCTGGTCAGAGCACGTCGGTGATCATTGATCGCGTTGAGACGACTAAGGCCTGCAAGTGTGAGAGAGGCGCAGGCATTGGGGAGCCTGTGGAGCGTAGGGGACATGATTCCGTGCTTCTCAGCAGGTGTGAGAATGGGGACGAGGCCACCGAGTCGTCGTGCGAGCACGAGCAGCACCTTCCCGAGGTCTGAGCCGTAGAGTGGGCGCGCGATGGCGTATATGATCGGATAGAGGAGGAGGCGTTTGATGCGGAACAACGATAGCGAGACGGCAGCACCTTCTTCCGCACGCAGTTTCATCGAGAGATCAGGCCGACGTGACAGCATGGCGCCTCCTGTGATGCCTGAGATTGCTTTGTCGCGACCGAAGCTGAACAGGATGGCGTCACCGTCTTTTGCGATGGTCGGCGGTCCGTTTTCGTCCGGCATGATGTGTGCGCAATCCTCTATAAGCAGAAGCCCGTAACGATCGCAGAGGGCGCGCAGACGGTGGGTATCGGCGGGGATGCCGAACGTGTGTTGGCAGATAATGGCTTGTGTGTGTGGGGTGATGCGGCGCTCGACGTCTGCGGGATCAAGGTTGAGTGTATCGGGCTCAATGTCTGCGTATACCGGCGTCTTGCCGACAGCCTGAATGGCATTAGGCACCACGAGGCAGGTGTAGGCCTGTACGATGATCTCGGCGCATTCGGGCCCTTTAAGGCTCTTCAAGAGCGCGGCAAGTGCCTCGCGGCCCGAAGCGAAGAGAAACGCATCAGCATGATACTTTTGTGCGAGGGCGGAGCGCAGTTCCTCGTGGGCGGATCCCTCTTTCCACTTCCATGGTTGCAGGAGCAGCATCAGAGAGCGACGCACGTAATCTGCGTCCACGTGTGGAGCGAAAGTGTGGTGAATGGGGTGAAAGAAAGACATGAGACTTTAAGACTTGGGGAGGAGGCGGCGAACAGTTTCTTCGGGAATACGTCCGACGCAGATGAAGAGTGTACCGGCAGTCACCGGTGTTGTTTTCTTCGAAAGAATTTCCACGGGCTTTCCGTATCCTCGTGCGAAGGAGCGCGCATGACGGGGATGCGCAAAGATGATGCGCGAGAAGCTGCCAGCAGCCTCGGTACCCAGTTGCGCGTGCACGCGGTCCTCCTCTTCGCCAAGCTCGATGAGTCCGCTTGTGAGCAGAACCTTCTCCTCGGCAGGCTGTCCCTTGGCCCAGCCAAGGCTGGCCTTGAAACTCGCAGGGCTCGCATTGTGTGTGTCATCAAGTAGCGTGACGGTTCCCACTGTGCGTACCGAGAACGTGTGTTCTGGAGGCCGAAAACTCGAGAGTCTGCGTGCGATATCAGGGCGCTTGAGGCCGAGTACTTCGGCAGCGGCCATGGCGAGCAGGATATTTGTCACGTTGTGTGTGCCGTGCAGAGGGCACGTGATCATGGTGTTGCCCGTACGGAAACGCAGTCCCGTTGATGTCTCTTCAATGTCGAAGGCTTCTAGATCTGCAGGTCCTCCTGTGCCGACGGTGACGGTACGACAGTGCGCATGTTTACGGAGCGGTTCGGCAAACGGACTGTCACCGTTCACGATGGCCGCTCCCTCTTGCGGAAGTGCATCGAAAAGCTCTGCCTTGGCCGTGAGCAGTTTTTCCTGCGAGCCGAACAGGGCCATGTGCTGCGATCCGATGAAGGTGATGATGCCGATGAGCGGGCGGGTAATGGCGCAGAGCTTCTGAATTTCGCCGCTGCGATACGCACCCATTTCGATGATGAGGATCTTGGGTGCCGAAGTTCCAGAAAGTGCCTGAGTCATCCACCGTGCCACGCCGATCTCCGCGTTCACGTAGGCGGGTGTGGACTGTGCTCCCTGATCTTTGAGGAGGTGGAGGAGGAGTTCCTTGGTGGTTGTCTTGCCCACACTCCCCGTGATGCCGATGACGATAAGTCGTTCGTGCTTATCTCGTACACTGCGTGCGCGTTGCATGATGCGGCGTTTGAGCACGCGGTCCATAGGCAGAAAGATTGCCCACGAGAATATCAATGTGAGAGGCGAGAGCAGTGGAATTGTCACGAGTGCCGGGGTGTGCTCGATGGGGAAGAGCAGCAGAAGAAATGCGGAAAGCAGCACGAGGAACGCTGCACTTCCCATGAGGGTGATAGCTTTCACTGTCCACACAGGCCGTGACTGACGATTCAGTGCGAGACGCACAATAGTGAACATGGTGAGCAGCGAGAGCACTCCCACAGTCCATGTGAGGTGTGGCACCCATTCGTGCAGCAAGGCTGGGAGGGAGAGGAGCAGGATGAAAGGCTTCACAAAGCCGAAGGTTTGCAGGAACAGACCCTCACTCCTCATGTGCTCGCGCAGGCGATCGAATCGCCACTCCTTTACCTGCCAGAGTGCGGCAAAGGTGAGTAACGGCGAGAGCGTGGCCGTGAGTGTGAGAAGGATGAGGAGGAAGGACACGGTAGGTAGGGTTAGGGCGTAGGGCGTAGGGGTGTGGTTACTACAGGTGGTTGCGAATGACGGAGGCGATTTCGAGTGCGCGGTCACGGTGCACGCGGTGACGGGTGCTTTCGAAGGTGTGGAGCACGCTCCCGCGGATGGCCTCGTGCATGGTCTGCCCGTCTTGAATGGGTGTGTACGTATCATCCTCCCCCCAGAAGAGATCGGTGGGGATAGTGATTGTGGAGAGGAGGGGAGTGAGATCCTCTGCAGTGACTTTCGCGAGGGTTTGCCGCATTACGGGCGAAGCACGTTCGTAGTCGTGCTCACGCAGGAGCTTGTAGAGCAGCGTGCGCGCAGAGGACTTCAAACGCTTTAGGCCGGGTAGCGCGAAAATCGAACCGCCGATGCGAGCCAGGGCTTTGCCGATAACGCGCTTGAGCGATCGGTGGCGAGTTCCGGCTGCGGCGCAGAGATACAGATGTGCGATTGGTAATTTACGATTGGCAAGCTTGATGGCGATGCGGCCTCCGTGTGAGTGGCCGAGGAGGAGAAGAGGGGATAGGGCGTAGGGCGTACCCGCCTTCGCCAAGGCTTCGGTGGGCAGGGGGCGTAGGGTTTTCTGTACCCAGTCCTCTACCCAATCGGCGTAGTCGTCCATGTTCCACGGGCGCGGCGGTTCCGGCTCCGATCCAAAACCGGGCAGATCCGGCGTGAGGATCTTCACATCCTCACCGTCGAGGACGGCACGAAGCTCATCGAAGGACTCTTTGGATCCTCCCCATCCGTGTAGACAAAGCAGAACAGGCTGCATACGGCGATAGTATGCCAGAAAAGCGCTTCTCGATGCAGGACTTACGACACATTTCTCTGTGCTGCCCCTATGATATTTAAAGGAGTCTCACGCACCTTTTCTGTGGTGCCACGGGCTGGAATCGAACCAGCGACCCCAGGCTTATGAGTCCTGTGCTCTAACCGACTGAGCTACCGTGGCACGTGTTGACGCGAGTGGAAGGAACTGGTGGCCATCCGAGCACTCTTGTTTCCTGACGCCCCGCAGGCGGGGCTAGGCAACTGAGCTACCGTGGCACGGCGTAAGCCTACCAAAGGTATTTGTAGAGCGGAAGCAAGAAGCCCTGCTTGTCAGGCAAACATTTGTCTTTTTGTTATCCCCTCCACACGATGTACGAGATATACGTAACGTAGGTGGTGAGGAGTAGTGCCCCCTCCCAGCGATGGATGATGTATTGATCACTCTGTTTCCACCACAGGAAGATGCGTTTGGCGGCCCAGCCGTTGTGAATGGTGAAGAAGAGCAGCACCGTTGCGATGATGACCATCATCAGGTCCGCGTTACTGGCAGGCGAGAAGGGGAGCGGTCGGATGGTGGCGCTCACACCCAGCACGAGGAAGATATTGAAGATGTTGCTGCCAACAATGTTGCCCACGGCGATATCGGCTTTCTTCTTGAAAGCCGCAACAGCAGAGGTAGCAAGCTCCGGTAGCGAAGTGCCGATGGCGACGACGGTGAGGCCGATGAGTGCCTCTGAGAGCCCCAATGAGCGGGCAATAATCACAGCCGCATCTACAGTGAGCTTGCCGCCCGCCACCAGTCCGCAGAATCCCAGGAGAACCATTACGAAGGCGAAGGATGGAGAGACAGGCTTCTTGCCATCTTCGAGCCCCTTGCTCGATTCCAATTGCAGGCCGGCGGTGTAGGCGAGAAAGATCACGAAGAAGAGCTTTTTGCGGCTGACGCCTTTATATTGTTCA
>CAYOLJ010000077.1:0-5726 GCA_964404805.1 uncultured Candidatus Peribacteria bacterium | reverse complement strand
ACTTCGAAGTACCAGGGGGCCTCTAAATCGCTGGGGAGGGTACGAATGTCCTCCCACCCCTGCCGGTGGGCCAGGTAGGCGATGCGTGCGAGGTGATAACGGTCCGAAATGCCGATCACGGAGGTGCAGGAGCCTGTGAGGGGGCGGGAGTTGAGGAGGTTCTCCCACGTCGATCGTGACTGATCTTCCAGCGTCAAATCCCCTGCCGGAATTTCATTTTCCAGTGCAACATCGCGCATCACCTCTGCCTCACTTGCCATGCCGTCCTCACCCTTGCCACCACTCAGAATAATATGTTGAAGTATACCTTCGTGGTAGAGGCGCGTGGCCGTACCCACCCGACGCGTAATCCCCGGTCCCGGCAGTGCGCCACGGTGTACCGCCGCACCGAACACCAGTGCGCACACGGTGCCACCACTCCCCTGCCCCATTTGTCTATCCTGTTGGCCCACGGGAACATCGATGAGTGATGCACGTAACGTCGTATGGCTGTCCTGCGTCTGGATGCGCGCCGTTCCCCGAAAACCCATGATGACAACAGATGTGAGGATCGCGACGAGTAGCAAGCCGCCGGATGCGAGGGCAAGCACCGATTTCACGAGGAGCCGTAGTGCACGTGAGAAGCTCATGAGGAGAACGAGGATACCGGTTCCACGTAAATATGTGCAGGAATTGGAGGGAGATTTGGGCTCCATGGAGGCCAGATCGAGATTTCGACCTGATCGACTTCGGGCAGGTTTTTGACGATGCGCATGGCTTCGTCGATGGGCAGACCCGCTACCTTCTCACGGACCTTCTTGGCAAACTGCGCGCCGGTGGGGCTTAAGGGATCGAGCGTGAACTGCTCCGTGCCCGAGAGGTCAACCGTAATCTTGATCCACGAGAGATCATCGGCGTAGTCGATGACGTGTGCGACGAGACGATTGTACGTGAGACTGTCTTCGAGCAGCCGTTTTTCGGAACGCACGTGCGCCTTGAGCCCCGCGATGAGCAGATCGAGCACGGCTTTCGTGTCATAGCCGAATGTGGTGTAGATAATGGTGCCCTCGATAGGCACGGATGTGACCTGCTGCCCTACGAATTCCGTGGACAGAATGAAATCTTCGTAGGCAATCTGCGTGAGTTCATCGTAGTAGAGCATTTCGAGTTGTTCATCGGGATGCTGGGCGTTGAAGAGGGCCTTCTCTTCATCCACTATTTGCTTGGCGGTGAGCAGTAGCTCATTTTCCAGCTGCACCTTGGCAATTTTTAAATCGTCCTTCGTGAGGACGGAGCGTGCCGAGGTGATGCCACCCGAAGCCGTGACCTGATTTTCGCCATAGACGAGCGGACGCTCGGATGCAGGCAGACCGACGAACTCCCACTTGCGTCCGGCAGGCACGTTGCCGCGCTCACCCACGATCTGCCCGTAGAGATCCACAGGATCGGCTTCGGCAATCACCGTCGTGCGTCCGCCAGCCTCGAGAAAGACCTGCTCAGAAATACGGAAGACGACACCGGCCTGATTGGCGAGGCGTGTGCCCTTGCGAAACGAATAGGCCTCGTTGGTGGTATTGATGATCACCATGGGTACCCTGGCACTCGTGCCGCTGAACTCCTGACTAATGTGGTCGAAGGTGATCGTGCGCGTGATCTTCACCCGCACGGGTTTGAGCGGCATGGTGCGCACGCGATCGGGAATCTGTGTCAGCGCTCCCGTTTGCACGAGGAAGATATTCACCGTATGGGTGACAGTGTCTTCGCGCGGTTTGACTTGAATTTCTGCTGAGGGCAGAAGCCGAAAGAGCACAAAGAGAAAGAGCCCCGTACTGACGAGGATGAGTAACCAAATGCGCAGCTTTGGCAGTGAGAGGATCCCCATGCCCTGCAGCTGCGATCGCAGTTTCTGCCGCCACAGATTCGGGGCAAAAACGCGCAGTGCCTCTTCGCGGGCAGGGTGCCCCTCGAGCACGAACTTTACCTCCTGTGTAGAGGTGAGCACGCGAAATCCGTGCACACGCGCTGCTGAGATGAGAGGAGAGCGCTTGGTAGCAACACGAACGCGACTGCGGATTACCTGTAAGCTTTCAAAGAAACGCCGTTGCTCGGTCCGCTCTTTGAGGAGCGGGATTTCGAGTGCGGAGAGCAGGAGCAGGAGTTCACCGTTCGTTTCGGTCGCACGGCGGACAAAGGCGCTCCACGACTCCCCTTCTGTGGGGATGAGGACGATGAGCGGTTCCATCAACAAGAAGGCGCCCTATTGTGCCATTCTTGGGGCGAAATGACTAGCGAGACGCACGAGGGTGTCATGGTGAGGAGTCCCGCGCATGCGGGACGTCTCGAACCATGAATCGGAGAAATGTCGCCCTTCGAGACGCCGCTTTCGCGGCTCCTCAGGGTGACACTTGATACATCTCGCATTGCACTCTTCCTCAGGGTGACACTTAATTGATCACACGCTTTGCGCTCTTCCCCAAAGTGGCATCTACTTCTCCAGCGCCTTTAAAGCCGGCAGCTCCTTGCCCGAGATGAAGTCGAGCATGGCGCCACCACCGGTACTCACAAACGTGTAGACATCCATCGGATAGTTGTACTTCACGTGAAAGTCGATGGTATCACCTCCCCCGACGATGCTGGTTGCACCCTTTGCAGTAGCATCGCGAATAGCCTCTGCAATGCGCTTGGTGGCGTGCGAGAAGCGATTCATCTCGTAGAGACCCAGTGGCCCGTTCCAGATGATCGTGCCCGATTTCTCGATGATCTTGCGATAACGCTCAATAGTCACTTTGCCGATGTCGAGGATAGACATGTCGCCCATCACGTTCTCGAGCGGAAGATCCAGCTTCTCGGCATCTTCGGTTGCCTGCGTGGCGACCACCACGTCACGGGGAACGTGCACGTCGGCGAGATCTTCCTTCTCACCCATGAGCATGATGTCTTGAGCTTTTTCCATCTGTTCTTCTTCGTATTTGGAGGTACCCACCTCAAATCCGCGCGCCGCGATGAATGTGTTGGCGATACAGCCGCCAAGGAGAACGTCATCACCCTTGTTGAGGAAGTACTCGATGACGGGGACTTTCGTCTCCATTTTAGCCCCGCTGACGATAAGCGTGAGAGGACGGCGCGGATCATCAACGACCTTCGAGAGATTAGTGACCTCATTCTCCAGCTGCAGACCCATGAAGGATGGGAGCACCTTGGGAACACTCGTCATACTGGCATGGTCGCGGTGGCAATTGGGGAAGGCGTCGTTGATGTAGAGATCGGCCAGCGCAGCGAGCTCCTTGCCGAAGGCATCACGCTTGGCGGGATCTTTACTCTTCTCGGCCGGATCAAAGCGCAGGTTCTCGAGCAAGAGCACGTCACCCGGTTTGAGGGCCTCCGCCATCTTCTGTACCTCCGGTCCCCGGCAGGAATCGGAAAATTGCACCTTCACCTTGAGGAGCTTCTCGAGCACGGGCACAAGCGGCTTTTGGCTCATTTCCGGTACGCGTTTTCCTTTGGGGCGCCCCTGATGGGCCATGATGACGAGAGATCCACCCTCTTTGAGGATATATTTCATCGTGGGCAGCACCGCTTCGATGCGCGACGTATCGGTTACGGTGCCCTCTTTGATCGGCACATCGAACCCGGCACGGAGGAGCACACGCTTCCCCTTGAGCTTCGCTTCTTTGAGGAGGGGGTACTGCATGCACGAATCATAAATGGAAAACATGAAATGCAAAATGCACAGAAAAATCACGCGTTGACTTCTTGCCCAAAGCACCAGAAAGCGCATACTCATGTCAGCGTAACGTTTCTCAGTTCCAACAAGGAGGGCTTTGCCCATGAGAGATTCCGCGCTGTACTTCGTATGAGCTCTGGGCTTAGAGCTTCGTGATTCGTCCGCTTCTCAATTGTGCTGTTCTGCCGACATGGACGAGTCACAACGAAGGAGGGATCTCAGGCGAGCATGCTTCGCTCTGGGATCCCTTTTTTACCATGCAAGACGCCTCCTTCATTCCACACGAATCCCACCCCGCTCTTTGCTGCTGGCTCGACGTGATCGAGCAGCGGGATGATGTTCTTCGAGAGATCTTTCGAGACGATGTACCCGCGCCGGTCGAAGTGGAACATTTCACTGAGTCGCTCGGGCAGGTTGGCTTCGGTCGTCGGGTAGGAGTCTAACGAGGCGTCGATCCCCTGCTCTCGGAAGGTTGCATTCCATGTTTTCAGCACCTGTGACATGTTCGGCACACGTCCAAGAATGCCGTAGAGCTCGCGGTGGATGGAGGAACGGGGCTTGGTCACTCTGCTAGTATGCCAGTACTCATGGAACAACTCTCCACGATTGTCTGGTTGAGCCTTACGACGTTCCTCCTCACGGTGCTCCTGCACCTGCTCGCGCTGAGGCTCTTTCCTCGATGGGGGCTTTTGGATTTTCCAGAGCGTTACGGACTCACCCGTTCACGTATTCCCTACCCCACCGGCATCCTCGCCGTCGTCGCGTTCCTCGTGTTCTTCCTCATTTTCGAAGCCACCCTTGCTCTCAAACCCTGGTCACTGCAGGCCTGCGGGCTCATCGGTGGTGTCGTGCTGCTCGCCCTCGTTACGTTTCGGGATGATCGCCGTCCCCTCCCCTCCTCGATCAGGCTCTTCACACAATTACTTGTCGCACTCGTGATCTTTGTCACGGGAACGCGCATCTACACGCTGACCAATCCCCTCGCCTCTCTCACAGGCTTCGATGTGCTGCCCCTCCACCTGTTGCAGTTACCCATCGCCGCACTCAACTATCCATCACTTCTGGGAATGCTCTTCACGGTCTTGTGGCTCTCGCTTACGATGAATGCTCTTAACTGGTTTGACGGCATTCGCGGGCAGGTGAACGTGGTCTCGGTGCTGGGCTTTACGACGATTGCCTTGCTCTCACTCAGTGATCGCGTCGGCGATTTTTCGCTGGGTCTTATTGCATTCGCACTCGCGAGCATTGCGCTGGGCTGTCTGCTCTTCGACCGTCCCGGCCCGCTCGCACTTCTGGGCGACACAGGGGCCATGTTCTTCGGACTGATGCTTGGAGTGTTGACCATCTTCACCGGAGGAAAAGTGGCCACGGGGTTCCTCGTGCTCGGCGTGCCGCTCATTGATTCGTTCATCGTCATTGTGCGACGGGTGCTCAAGGGCAAATCCATCTTCGTGGGGGATGCACAGAATGAGCACTTGCATCATCGCCTGCTGCGTAAAGGCTGGACGGAATGGCAGATCATTGCGCTCACAGCGGTCCTCGGCGCTTCATTCGGTATTACGGCACTCTTCCTCTCCACACTCGAAAAGTTCCTCGCTGCGTTTGCGCTGCTACTGATCATGCTGCTCCTCTCGATCTATTCCGGAAAAACAGCCCAACGCCCTACGCCCTAATCCTACGCCCTACGCCCTACTTCACATACTTCATCGGCTGACTCTGCACATTGAATGGAATGGCCTGGATAACTAAGGTGCGTCGACCGTGCGGGAGCACACCGATCTCGGCCCGTCCGTCGTGAAAGTCTAAGACCGAGAGCGTATCGGGTTGGAAATCTGCGTCGCCGAATGACGCGCGAAGCACGATATCGCGATCGAGCATGGGCGAGGTCACCACGTTGTTATCTTTGTCGAGCAGCGTGATGCGCACGCGTTCCCATCCCCGTTCGGAATAGGAGCCATTGTGGGTAATCGAGACCGAAACTACAGGGGTTCCTGCAGCGGGAGGCAGTGCATCTTCGCGACTC
>CAYOLJ010000076.1:0-5852 GCA_964404805.1 uncultured Candidatus Peribacteria bacterium | reverse complement strand
ACGATGCGCTTTTTCGCAGCGGTGTCGACAATCTTGTTGACCATGGGGAGGAGTTTTTTCGCCTCTTCTTTCTTACCGGCCTTCGCGAGATCCGTGAGTTCACGAAGAATACTCTTCATCCGTGTGCGGAAGGGACGTCGCGCGTCGCGTTTCGTTGCGCTCTGGCGCATGGCTTTGATGGCGGAGGAGGTTAGTGGCATAGAGCGCAGGAAGGGTAGGGAAGCGAGTGAAGAGCGTCAAGGAAATGTGCGGTCGATTGCACGATAGGAGAGCCTCTGTGCGTGTCATATCGGGTCGATCCCCTCAGCCTCTTTCATTGACTCTCGGGTGTAAATCATTAAAATCTTCCCATTCCCAAGCCATTTCTCACATGTGCGGAATCATTGGATATATCGGCAGGAGAACAGATGCAGGCGTACTCGTCGTACAGGGTCTTAAGCGGTTGGAGTACCGCGGATACGACTCGTGGGGTGTGGCGTGTAAGACAGAAGAGGGTGTCGTCATTCGCAAGGATATTGGCAAGATCAGTACCGTGGATGCCCGTGGCTTTGAGCAATCGAGCTCGCTTGCCATGGCGCACACGCGTTGGGCGACGCATGGCGGCGTGACTACTGAGAACGCCCACCCGCACATAAGTTGTGATGGCAAGATCGTCGTGGTCCTCAACGGTATCATCGAGAACTACGAAGCATTGCGCGAAGAGCTGAAGACCAAAGGACACGCATTCGTCTCGTCGACCGATACAGAGGTGATTCCCCATCTCATCGAGGAAGAAATGAAAACCGAGCCGGACTTTGCCGCTGCAGTGCGCCGTGCGTGTCTGCGGTTCGAGGGACGCTACGGCATTGTGGCCATGCATGCCGATTTCTCATTACTCGTTGCGGCGCGCACGGGTTCCCCGCTTATTATTGGTGTAGGAAAGGATGGCTTCTATATCGCCTCCGACACACCGGCGTTCCTGGAGCACACGAGTACAGTGCAGTACCTCGATGACGGCGAAATGGTGGTAACGAACGGCGAGAACATCCTCTTTTCTGACATTGAGTCAGGTGAAGAGCGTACAAAGCGCGAGATCGAGATCACGTGGTCGGTGACTGAAGCACATAAAGGAGAGTACGAACACTACATGCTCAAAGAGATCATGGAGCAGAAACAATCCATTGCGCGCGCAGTGGATCAGGATGAAGAGCAGATTGAGACGCTCGCGCGGGCCATTCTCGATGCGCAGGGCACATTCCTGGTGGGGTGCGGCACGGCTGCCAAGGCCTGCATGGCGGCGGAGTACTTCTTCTCGGAGATCGCAGGACATCACGTCAACTTCGCGCCAGCCAGCGAGTTCAAGCTCTACCATCGTTTCTTGAAGCCCGAGAGTTTGCTCATTGCCGTGAGTCAGAGTGGTGAGACGGCCGACACGCTCGAGGCGATGAAGATTGCCAAATCCAAGGGGGCGAAGGTACTCGCCATTGTGAATTCCGAGGGTTCTACAATCGCGCGCGAAGCGGATTTCACCCTGCACATCAATGCGGGCCCGGAACGCGCAGTGGCCTCGACCAAGGCGCTCACCGGTCAGATGGCTGTTCTCCTGCTCATTGCGTACGCCATGATTGATAAGTTGCCCAAGGGTCGTACGCGTCTGCTCGAGACCGCCGCAGCGATCAATGACATGCTCAATCCCCGCTACACGGAATTTATCGAGACCATTGCCGAACGGATTCAAAAGAGTTCCGACCTCTACATCATCGGTAAGGGATGGAACTACCCCATGGCGCTCGAGAGCGCGATCAAGATTCAGGAGGTGAGTTATGTACACGCCGAGGGGTTTGCGGGTGGAGAGCTGAAGCACGGCCCCATTGCCCTCATCGAGAAAGGCACGCCCTGCATTGCACTCGTAGGGAACGACGAAGTGCGCACCGACATCATCAGTAATGCCACTGAACTCAAGGCGCGTGGAGGCTTTATCGTCGGCGTTGCTCCCGAGCGTCACGAGGTCTTCGACGAGTGGATTCGCGTACCCGATGTCGACACCGCACAGGCCATTGTGAACATCATTCCCATACAGGTTCTGGCGTACTTCCTCGCCGTCAAGCGCGGCAAAGACCCCGATATGCCAAGGAACCTAGCGAAGTCTGTGACGGTGAAATAATAATTCTGGTTTAAAAGTTCAGTAAGTTTCTGAGAAAAAGTCTTTTTCGTTTTCCAACACCAGTTACTTCAAGATTAAGGCTCCCATTTCGAACAAGAGTGAGTGGCAAAGCATACGAATAAACATTGCCATCTAGGTCTCGGAATAGCATTTTCAAAGAAAATGTCATATTTTCCTTCAATTCAATATCAGAAGATTTAATGCCAAGTGCATGGTTTTGTCCGCGTATCCAAATAGACGGGGTAATACAATTACTGTTTCCAGGAATTATGACAGCACTGACTCCTGCTAATCTGGATACACTTCCATCGAGCTTTAACTGAAAATGGATTGTTTCCCAAGGATAGTTAATTCCATCTCTTGAAACAATAGGGCCAAGTCCAGTTTGTACAATCTCGAATTCAATAGATTTCTTTTCGCGCTTTATCCATTGATATGTTCCGAAAATTCCAAATGCGAATGCAGATATCCAGCCGGCAAATGGAGATAAAAGAAAATCTTTCACTCCCTCAAATAAATTCATAATTGTCATAATTGTATTATACATTTAAAAAATCGTCGCGAAGCGGTGGGTGGCTTAAGCCGGGACCCAGCGCTGGAGCGACACCATTTAAGGGAAAAGAGAGTCCATGAGAGAAAAACCGTAGGTTTGTCTCTCATGAATTATTTATCATCCGGCGGAAGACCGTAGTACCTGAAGAGGAAGGTGGCGATATCTTTGAACACCGGCGCAGCCGATTGCACACCGAGATCTTTGCCGTAAGCCTTGGGACGGTCGAACTTCACGAGGACGACGAATTTGGGATGATTGGCGGGAGCGAAACCCGCGAAAGAGGTGATCACCGATCCGGTGCCGGATTCGTACTTGCCACCCGGTCCCGCGATCTGACTGGTACCGGTTTTGCCTGCCATGCGATATCCGGGTACTTTGGCGGCTTTAGCGTAGCCATTATTCACCGAGCTCACGAGCATGGCGGTGATCGTGGCAGAAGTTTCGGGAGTGATGACCTGATCAATCACTTTCGGTTGTGTACGCTCCACTGTTCCATCGGCGCGGATGATGCGATCGATGATCATTGGCTTCATGAGCTTTCCGCCGTTACTGAGGGCGGCGAAGGCCGTGATCATCTGTAGAGGGGTGGCCGAGAGTCCCTGACCGTACGCGGAGGTGGCGAGCAGCGCATTACTCCAGTTCTTCCACGGCCGCAGCTCGCCGGGGAGCTCGTCTTCCAGCTCCACACCGGTGATGTGCCCGAAGCCAAAGCGGTCTAACGCCCGATAGAAGAGCTTGCGGCCGAGCTTGGCAGAGACCGTGGTCATGCAGGTGTTGATCGAAAATTCCAGACAGTTGGTCATCGTCACCTTGCCGAAGTACTTGAGGAGTGCGTTCTGGATGGTGTACTCGTCCACCTTCACCGGGCCGATATCGTCGTACATGTCATTGGGCGTCACTTCGCCCTGGTCGATGGCAACGGCCATGGTAACAGGTTTCATCACCGACCCCGGTTCGTACACGGTCTGCACGGCACGATTGAGGTATGCTCCCACGCCGATTCCGTTTTCGTACTTGAGCCATACATTCGGACGATCGGTGGGAAAGAGCTCGATGCGTGTCGTTTCGCCCAGATAGAGATAGTACCGCACGACGTTTTGCAGTTCGTAGAGATCCTCGATTTCCTGCAGTTGTTTCTGTTTTTCGGGCGAGAGTGCCGCGCGTCCCTGTTCGGTGAACACGTCATCGATGTACGCTTTCAGGATGAACGACCGCGTATCGGGGTGGTAGATCTCTACAACAATCTGCTTCTGCTGGCCGGTCGAGAGCACCATGGGGACCTTCTCGAAGACTGCTCCGTAGTTATTACTATCGAAGAGGGGAGCATTCACCATGGCGAGAATACGGCCGGTCTGAGGATCCATAACAATCGCTTGACCGCTGTCGGCATCGATATTTTTCACAGCGGCATCCATGATGGTTTCCACCTCTTTTTGAATGCTGCGGTCAATGGTGAGGACGATCGTATCGCCGTCTTTGGGGTCAACGATGCGCTGATCTGCCGTGAGGATCTGTCCGCCACTGGGATCGCTGACTGTGGAGATAAGACCCTCCTGCCCTCGCAGTTGTGGATCGAATGTGCGCTCAATGCCGTACTGTGCCTCCTGGCTCGGGTTGAGGAACCCGACGACGTGTGAGCCTACCGTTCCATCGGGGTAGAAGCGCCAGTGTTCAGGGATGAGCGCGATACAGCGCAGGGGATCGGCAATACGTTCCGCCTCTTCGATCGTACGCGCGGATTTTTTACGGGCCAGTGTTTCTTGCAGTGACTGGAGCAGGAGATCCTTCACACGAAAGGTGATCGAGGGGGGGAGCCGTCGCATGATCGAGACGTAGCGCATCGGCCGACTGCGTAACATGTCGCGCAGCACGATAGGATCCTTGCCGAGCGGTTCGGAGAGCTTGCGTGCGATCGTGGGCAACTGCGACTGATTCACCTGCTCAGGATCTGCCGAAATGAGCTGCGAATCTCGGCGCACCGTAATGCCCGAAATTCCAAGTTGCTCCACTGCTTCCATCTGCAATTTGTTTGCACCGTAGAGGAGAGGGACGAACGTCACACGATCCTCGGCAATGCGCTCTTCGATAGAGCGAGCGAACCGTCGGCGCACTTCGGTAATGTCGGGGAGATCGGAGGGATCAGGTGGCGGTAAATCCTTGGGTAGGGGCTCGAGGAGCGTGGTCGAGAGAAGTGCATCCATGCGAATCATGGGATCGAAGGCTCCCAGATACTCGCGCATCAA
Source organism: uncultured Candidatus Peribacteria bacterium (assembly GCA_964404805.1). Taxonomy (GTDB): domain Bacteria; phylum Patescibacteriota; class Gracilibacteria; order Peribacterales; family Peribacteraceae; genus Peribacter. Next base: position 913 of record CAYOLJ010000076.1, on the reverse strand, counting down.
TTCACGCGGACAGAGCGACGAACCCGCGGAGCAGGCGGCGTGCACCTCGGGCGTGACGAGAAGATCAGACAGCTTCTCTGCCACCATCACCGGATCTTCGAGAATGAAGGGATCCACGTAGAGGAGATCGAGGGTGGTATTCGTGGCGAGCATGCTTGTCTCATTAGTCTTGCTGCTCTGTGAGAGAATTTCGCCGCGCCGGGCAGGCAGCACGACACCTCCGTAGTGTTGGGCTTGGGCGTAGGAACGGTACTCGTCACCGCGCAGAAGCTGCAGCTCAAGCAAACGCGCGAGTATAATGAGCCCGCAGAGCGCGAGCATGACGTGCACGATGAGCATGCGCTGCTCTATAGAGTGTGTGCGCTTACTTTCGAAGGGGGAACGGTACGCGCTCATGGGCACCGCATTATAGGGATGAGGCCTTTGAGAGTGGAGGGAGTTCGATGGACAAGCTCCTCTCAGACCGATGAAACCGACGAACCGGGGAATGGCCAGTAGTGCGTTTTTCTGCTATAATGAATCGATGGCTTCAAATGCTTGGGAACAGATGGATGGCAAGACGCTCTTGAGCACGCTCGAGCAGAAATGCGTTGCTCAGGGCATTTCTGACCTGCACTGCTCGCCCGAGAAAACCTTCGTGCGATTTGAGGTGCGTCTGCACGGAATATTGGAGCTGCTCGCGCACATTACGCCTGCGGTGTACGTGGATTTTCTGCGCCACGTGAAATTCGCGTCAAAGCTGAAAATGAATATCACGAATATCCCCCAAGATGGTCAGTTGGTATTCGACGTTACGGAGAAGGATCCGCACGACGCAACTGCCGCAGGTGGTGAGCAACGCCGAACCGTCAACATTCGTGTCGCGACCATCCCCTCCCGGTTCGGTGAGGCAATCACCCTGCGTTTTCTCGAT
>CAYOLJ010000075.1:0-5857 GCA_964404805.1 uncultured Candidatus Peribacteria bacterium | reverse complement strand
TGTTTTGTTGGCTTCGCGTGTCGCTATATCGTAGGCCGTGGTAATCGGCAGGTCGGCGATGAGTGCATAGGCTTCTTGAAGAACATTTATTGCTTGTGTGATGATCACCGTCGCACGTTGCATCGTTTCGAGAGCAGCGTCATAGGTCATGAAACCGCCCGCACACGAGAACGCATCGAGCGCGCTCTGGGCCGCAGTCCAATCAGATCGAAAAATATTGTACGAGGTGGTGCGGTATTGTTTGGCCATGTCGGTTATGACCGAATTGATGAAGATATCATCGAGTGTACTGAGGGACGTTTTGGTGAGCGAAATCTGCTGCGCACACGCACTCGAAGATGTCGTAATGTACCCGGCGAGATTTGTGTCGGCCTCGGAGCGAATGGCATCAAGTTTCTGTTCCGAGGTGCGCAACTTGTCTTCGGCGCTCATGAGATCTGCTCGTGCAGCTTCAAGAGCGGCACGTTTATTGGCCACTTCAGCTTCGGCGATGACGATGTCTTCGGGACGCGTTCCCTCTACAAGTTCCTGGTAGTTTGCTTGTGCTTGCCGCCACTGTGCCGACGCTGCGGCAAGATCGGCTGCGAATGATTCATTGCGGAGCTTGGCCAGTTCCTGACCTGCTATTACTGCGTCTCCCTCCTTCACTGCAACACTGGCCACAATACCCGTTATCGGGAATTTCAAATTCACATCACGGTCAGAAGTAATGGTACCCACGGCCTCCACTTTCTGTACGAGATCACCGCGTCGCACGGTCTCCGTGATCATCTCAGGCTGTACGGGCGAGAAGATATACCACAGGAGCAGAGCGAAGAGCAGGCCAAAAATCCCGAGTACGACAGACCAGATGGGATGTCGCCAGACGAAGGCTTTGAGGGCCGCTCCGAAGCGCCGGAGGAGGGAAAGTGGAGTCCACATAGGAACGTTCTACTATTATACCACATCATAAAATGTTTGTTTGGCATTTTCTCGAGAATTTTGGATGATAAGCCTGCTTTCCATCCTTTTTAGCTATTGGCAAATTTACGCAAAAATAGCCATTTCTGTATAGGGGATCCTTGTTCTCTCATCCATTCCAATCCCGTAGACTCCACTAACAATCATGTCTCGCTCCACGTCGCACGCCGTCCTTGAGATTCCCAACCCCACTCTCTATGCGAAGGGTCTCAAGCGCGGGCTTAGTGAGGCATTGGTGCGTCGGATCAGTGAGGAGAAAGGTGAGCCACAATGGATGCTCCAGCATCGGCTGAAGTGCCTGCGGCTCTTCAAGAAATTTGCTCTGCCTCTGTGGGGTCCGGATCTCTCAGGTCTCGATCTCGAGCGCATTCTCTTCTATGCCAGCCCAGGCGTTGCACAGACGGATGATTGGGCTGAAATCCCCGACGATATTCGTCGTATCTACGAACGATTGGGGATTCCTCAGGCGGAGTACCAGATGCTGGGAGGTTCCGGCGCGCAGTACGAGAGTGACGTGATCTACCATCGTCTCAAGGAGGAGTGGGAGGAGCGAGGTGTAATCTTTCTTGATATGGACGAAGCGGTGCGCACGCACCCCGATCTCGTGCGTGAGCACTTCATGCGCTGCGTGCATCCGACGGATCATGCGTTCGCCGCACTGCACGGTGCTGTATGGAGCGGAGGGACATTCCTCTACGTGCCGACCGGCATAGAGGTATTTGAGCCGCTGCAATCATACTTTCGTATGAACGCGCGTGGCATGGGGCAATTCGAACATACGCTCATCATTGTGGAAGAGGGGGCGCAGGCGCATTACATCGAGGGCTGCTCCGCGCCAAAGTACGGCAGTCCATCGCTGCATGCGGGATGTGTTGAGATCTTCGTCAAACCTGGAGCACGCATGCGCTATTCCTCGGTCGAGAACTGGAGCCAGGATACCTACAACCTCAATACAAAGAGGGCGATTGTTGAGCGCGAAGCCACTATGGAATGGGTGGGAGGAAATCTGGGGAGCGGTGTCACCATGTTGTATCCCTGTTCCGTGCTCACGGGTGAGGGTGCACACTGCGAACATCTGGGGCTGGCCATGGCCGGCAAAAGCCAGTGGCAGGATACGGGCGCCAAAGTCATTCACCTCGCTGCGCACACGTCGAGTGTCGTAGTGAGTAAATCTGTGAGTAGAGACGGAGGACGGACGGTATACAGGGGGCTTCTAAAAGTCGCACCCGAGGCGAAAGACACCACGGCGAGCATTCAGTGTGATGCGCTCCTTCTGGATGCGAAAAGCAGCACCGCCACTTTCCCGGATCTGCAGATTGGCACTGATGATGCGACCATCGCGCATGAGGCAACAGTGGGCAAACTCTCAGAAGAAGATCTCTTTTACGCCATGTCCCGTGGATTGAGTGAACCAGAGGCCAAGACGATGATTGTGCGAGGGTTTGTGGAGCCGATCATGCAGCAGATTCCGTTAGAGTATGCCGTCGAAATGAACCGTCTCATCGAAATGGAGATGGAGGGCTCAGTAGGATGAGCAGCTATTCAGATTCGCGTAACTAGGCAGCGAGCCTGTATTGGATACGAAGACTCACTTCTCGCATGTTTTCTGCGAGCACGAATTGCGCATTGTGCTCTGTAGCCTGTTCAGCTTGACCCTGAAGAGCTTCGACCTCGGCACGCAATTGTTCGTAGGTGCGATGATCGGAGTCCGGGTGCCCGCGAAATTGCGTGAGGAGTATGGATAGCTTACGCGATTCTTGTTCCACTACCTCCTGTCCGCTCAATGTGCGGCTCGCTTCAGGATCTGGCGTTTGATTATCTTCCTGACGCATCTGTTCGACACGTGCGAGGTGATGGGGATCGATATCTTCGTTCGGCGCGGTAGAGACCATGCTATTGTGGTGGAGGGAACAAAGGAGATTTTAGACTAGTTTTTGTACTTAGCAAGTATTCCGTGCACGGACATGCAGAAGGCGAAATCTTCAGGTACGGCGCAGAAGATGATCGTGAGAGGGAAGACCAAAGAGCCCTTCTGCTTCACGCTTTCGCGTAGTCATCCTACCTTGCAGGTTACGGCCAAGCGCGAAAGTAAAAATACACTTTTCGTAACCTGCGCTACCCCAGGTGCCCATCTTGTTCTGGAGATAGCACTGGAGCCACGCGCCTCTCTCGCAATTGTTTTTGTGTGGAACGGGAAAAAGAGTACGAACATCTCTCAACACATCACTGTGGCTACAGGGGCACGACTTCATCTACTCAATGTCACACATGGGTCCTGCATACACGACACCGTATCGGAAGTGAAAGGCGTAGGTGGCGAAAGCTCCATCGATTGGATTATCCATGGTCGGGGAATGACGAAATGTCAGCTCTCTGCGCGGAATATCTTTTCGGCCAAAGATGGTCGGGGCGATGTGACGATGCGTGGCGTTGCAGAGGAGAAGGCAAATATCACCTGCAACGGGTCTGTTGAAATCGGCCCCAAGGCATCGGGCACGCAGGCGCATCTGACAGAGAAGATACTCCTCTTAGATCCCACCGCTCGTGCCGATACGATCCCTTCATTGGATGTCGGAACGCACGATGTGCGGGCCAGTCATTCGGCTTCGGTTTCGCATATCCATCCTGAAGATTTTTTCTACTTCGCAAGCAGAGGGATCACGGCAAAAAAGGCGCGAAAGCTTTTCATTGAAGGGTTTTTAAGTGATCTGCTTGAAAATATCCACGATGCTCCATTACTTACACATCTCTCTCAGTTTTGGGAAAAAGCGGGCAGGTAGGATGTGTCGGGCTGTTGCGGCGGTTCATACTCAAACGTTCTTGTGTGGTATTCGTATTCCCCATCATGACGAGGTTGTGTGCTCGGGATCATCAACACGATGCCAAGGGCGTTGTTTTCTTCGTTTTGAACAGAGATAAAATCATACAATTGTTCTTTGCGCGGTAACTGGAAGATGACCCGTCTTCCATCGAGGATTTCGCAGTATTGTGTTCGTCCATCGAGTATCTGAGAGACGATTGTTTCGTGCAGATCGCTTGTGAATGTTCTGAGTGTCGGTAAGTTCGGGACAAAATTTCCCGAGGGGAGGTTCTCTCCGTCGCCATCCGGCAGTTCGTCTAGGGCTGGCATAGGGGACTTATAGGAGAGGGTCGTCTGGCGGTCAATGCTCCTTTTCGAAATCACACTATTCTTTACATATTCTCGATCCATTCCCAGTATTCTTTTTCTGTTGGTACGCGTGCCAGCCCCTTTTTCATCAATGCTGGATCATCGGGATTACTCCCATTAAATGCACGTTCAAGCGTTTCAATGGCCGTTTCCAGACGCTCCAGAAGACCACCATCAAACGGTAAGATTACTTCATTCCATTCGACTAGCGGACCTCGGGGTTGCCCCGTTACAGGGCACAATCTATTTGGGTCCACTTGTCGCAAGTACAATCTTCTTGCGGCATCCAAAAGAGCCCCAATTTTCTCGACGGGCAAATCTTTACCGTGCATTTCTGATACTTGTCTTTCAATGCCATATACTTTTCCTGCAGATTCGTTCATAGGGGCGAAAAAGAGAAGGCGAAACCATTTAAGTCCGCTCAGCGTTGGTTAAGTGCCGAATGCGCACTTCTTAGCGCTTGGATGAGCTCTCTCTTCTGCCGCGCGTGCATATTTACCAATAGTTCCTTCAGCTTGGGATTACCATGAGTGAGTTCGATCGGTGGGCGTTGTTCGAGTATCGGTACCACGACCGCCAGAACATTGTCGCGGAATTCTGCGCGCGTTTGTGCCAGCAATCCCTCCTCTTGAACGGCTCTGAGCGTATCTACCTGCTCGTCGGCTTCTGAAGTGAAATAGCTGTTACCTTGCATGAGGATTTGGAGTGCATAAGCCAGCTTTGTCTCCGCTTCGTTATTGGGATCAGGCTGGACGATGGTTGGGGCTTGGGGCTTTTCGTTTGGCATGAGAATATTTTGGGAAGTGCGAGAGTGTACACCTCAAATCGGGCAGTCAAAGGGATGATCCCTACTTTCTCTTTCATAACCTCCATCCCCCGGCCCCTTCCTCCAGAGAGGAAGGGGAGGGTTTCTTGAACAGTCTCACAATCACAAACATACACATTCCCCCTCTCTGTTGGAGAGGGGGATAGGGGGAGAGGTTAAGAACATCGACAAAAGAGCAGCAGGGCCCTCCTCTTCACCCATTCGACTCGCTACGCTCGTTCAGGGCAAGCCCCCCGTGGCGGCGGGTCCTCTCCATATTTTGCATACTATAAAAGACAGTATTAGAGTTAATTTCCATGGAGAGTCGCAAATTATTCCAGATGTCGGGTTTGATATCTGTATTCGTCGGATCTCTGCTTATGGCTTTTGCCTCGTTGTTTCCGATTAATGAGAATGTTGATGGGGAGTGCGTTAATAATCTTATTAAGAATGGGGCAGAGAAAATTTCTACTCACCAATGTGACATCACAATAAAACATCCGTATTTGTTTGCTATCGGCTTAGCTCTGCTTTCCATTGGTTTTCTTGTTCAATTGATCCAGCTTCCTCATCACAAATAATAAAAAATTGTCGCGAAGCGCGCAATGAAACTAACCGGCGAACCCCGCACTTGCTGCGGGGTGGAGCCGAACCATTTAGGGAAAGGATGGTTCATGGAAGGAAAACCGCAGGTTGTCCTTCCATGACAAATCACACCATTGCAGAGTAGAGAAGTCTTCCGGTCGGTGACCCCGTTTAAGGGGACATCGGTGCGCTCCCGGGCAATCGAAATGCATGATGGCCAATAGGGCACTGCCAGCGCATGCGTTCCCGTACACTTTCTAAAAGAAAATGTCGGGCCAGAGAAATTCCCTGGTAAGGAAGTGTTCCATCCGCAGGTTCTCCTACGGATACCTTGTTAC
>CAYOLJ010000074.1:0-5910 GCA_964404805.1 uncultured Candidatus Peribacteria bacterium | reverse complement strand
AGCGCTAAAACATGCCCCTTAATCACCTGCATTACACTCTCTAAATCCTCATTGACAAGAATGTGGTCGAACAGGTGTGCGGCGCGGGTAAAAAAGTCGAGATCTGCCTGCGCATTGATGAGTCGCTCCTCGATTTGCGCCTCCGTTTCGCGACCGCGTGCACGCATTCTGTGTAGCAAATGGCTGAGCTTTGTGCGCTTGCTGGAGCCCGGGGGCAGCAGGCCGAATGAGAGAATGGAGCGGCGACCGAAGTGGGCCGCAAGGCTTCGTAGCAGGTGCATTTCGGTGACCACCACGGGGAGTTTTCCTTGCTCCCAGATGGCCTCGATGTCGCTTTTACGGTACCCGTAGCACCGCTGTTCGGAATCGGAGGGCAGGTGTATCCATGCAACGAGTGCATTGCTCTTCTCCAGTCGATCGAATTCCTTGGATGAGACGTATTCGTACTCCTGATCGTCGCCATCTTTCGGTGAACGACTGGTGACGATGGGGACTTTGGCGGTGAAGTCACCCAACATTTTTGTGAGCAGAAGCGAGACTGTGGTCTTGCCCACGCCCGAGGGTCCGGTGAATGCCAGGATGTAGCCGGGGAACTTCTGAACTTCGGTCTTTGGCTCAGCAATGCGCTGAGTGAGTTCGTACGCAATGTCATACAGGCGCAAGCCTTCTTCATTCACGCGAGATAAACGCATGCGCGGCAGGACGATGTGGCCGATTGCGGGTTCACCGATTCCTGTGAGTGTGCCAAGCACACGTTGGCCATTGACGAGTTCGATGAGGCCGATGCGGCGATGCCGATCAGAGAATCCCTTCGGCGGATGTGTGATTGTTGTGAAGGAGAGCAGTGTTCCGGAGAGTAACCGCTTTTTGCGAAGTTGAATGGCCCGGGCAGCGACGGCGGGTGAATCAGGCAGACGCATGTTCAGGGGTGTGATGCAGAATGTGCACGCAGCACGTGGCACCGGCGCCGCCGAAATTATGTGCGAGGCCGAAGCGCTGACTGGAGGATTGCAGTTGTTTGCTAATATCGATGATCTGTTTGATGCCCGTTGCTGCAACCGGGTGACCGCAGGCTTTCAATCCTCCACTCGCGTTCACTGTCATCGATTGCTGTTGTTCGTACCACTGAATGCCCTCACCGGGCTCCGCGAATCCCAAGTCTTCGAGGGCGATGAGCGCCGCAATCGAGAAGCAGTCGTGCAATTCCAGATGTGCAATATCATCCGTTGTGACATCCGCCTCATCGAGTGCATGTTGCATAGCATCTTTCGTTGCAGCGAAGGAGGTGATAACGGGTCGGTCACAGATGCTTACGGTATCGGTGCTCGTTTGGGACGCAGCGATGCGAATGGGGGAGTGATGCTTGGTCGAGAGAAGACAGGCCGCTGCCCCATCACTCACTGGGGAGCAGTCGAGCAGCCGCAGGGGATCTGCCACAACAGTACTCGCACCGATCTGCTCAGGTGTCATCTGTCGGCGGAATTGTGCGAAGGGGTTTTTAACAGCATTTGTGTGGTGGCGAGCGCTGACGAGATTGAGTTGCTCGCGCGTGAGTGCAAACTCATGCATGTATCGGCGGGCGATGAGCCCGAAGATACCGGGAAATGTGAGGCCGGAGGGTGAGTCTTTCTCGCTGTCTGCCGCGACCATGAGTGCCGAGGCGATCTCATCGGTCGATGCATCGGTCATCTTCTCTGCCCCGACAACAAGCACGGTCTCGGCACGGCCGCTCTCGAGCAGAGCGCATGCGGTGTGCATAGCAATAGATCCAGAAGCACAGGCCGCCTCGACGCGCATGGCTGGCGGGCGGTGGGGGAGTAACGAAGAGGCGATGGCACCCAGATGTGCCTGACCGCTGAGAGCTTCACCGAGCATGTTGGCTACGACGATGAAGTCGATATCCAACGCCGAGCAGGGTGCGGAGGTAATGGCGGCGTCTATTGCTTCCTCGACGAGTTCGAGGAGGCTCTTGCCCCACCACTCTCCGAAGGGCGTCTGGCCGATTCCAATAAGCGATATATCCTTCTGCATGGAATGTTGGGAAGATTCTACACGCTCTTTTGTCCTCATGAAACCGCCGATTTCGTCGAACCCTTGCGATATTCTTCATATGAGACGTAGTGGAGTGATCGTTCGTCTCTGGGCAGAGTGGGTCCGTCACGCAGCATCGTGAGCAAGAAGGCATCCGCTCCCGCCCCCGATCCGTACGACACCAAGAGAATTTTTTGGTTCTTCTTTGCTTCTTGCAGTACGTGCACGATCCCGAGGAGGGAACACGCGCTGTAGGTGTTGCCGATCGTTGGCACGATGAAGCCCGTCTGCATCTGCTCCTTGCTAATCTTGAACTCTTTGGCGATCTTGCTTGGAAACTTGGCATTCGGCATGTGCAGGACGACGTGGTCGATCTCACTGAGTTTCGTTTTCGTGATATCAAGAATACCGGTGAGCGCCTGTCGTACGTGCAAGAAGTAGCCGGGCTCCCCTGTGAAGCGTCCGGCGTGTGCGGGGTAGGGGGCATCGGCACTCCGCCAGAAATCGGGCGTGTCGGTTGTGAATGAAATCGTCTTTTCGATGCGGCAGAGAGCATTATCGGCAGTATCGGGTCCCACGATCAGTGCAGCGGCTCCTGCGGCCGCCGTGTACTCCAGCGCATCGCCGGGTTTCGCCTGTGCCTTGTCGGTACCGATGGCCATGCCGTATGTCACTTGCCCGCTCTTCACGAAGGCATCGACGATCTGCAGGCCTGCCGTACCTGCCTTACAGGCGAATTCGAGATCTGCGCAGTACGAGAAGGGATGCAGATCCAGCGCGGCAGCCAACATGCTGCTCGTGGGTTTGACCGCGTAGGGGTGAGATTCGGAACCGACGAAAATTGCCGAGATCTCGGACGATTGGATTCCTGTCATTTCGATAGCCTGCTTACCTGCCTCGAATGCGAGCGTGAAACTGTCTTCATCCGTTCCTGCGATCGCCTTCTCTTTCACGCCGAGTCCGCCGATGATTTCTTTCGGGTCACGTTTCCAGTGTTTTGCGATCTCCTCCACCGTGATGCGGTTATTGGGGATGAACATGCCGAAGCCGACAATGGCGGAGTGGGACATAACGAGGAGGGAAGTATACCTGTCTCCATTCCTCTATTGGAACGTTTCAGTACACTTCTTTGAGGTAACAGGATTCACAGTACACGATTTCTGGGCGATCAGGAGCACCCGCCCGACCAGAACGACGTTGAACATTCAGAACACTCATGATCAGTAGACTGTGGAAAGATAGCAAGACTCGCAGTAGACAATTTCTGGTCGTTCGGGCGGGTAGGCCGTTTCAATCTCTTTTTGGCACTTTTGACATTCTCTCTTCCATAACTTTCTTGGACGGCGTTGTGCCATGCGATCTTGGTAACGCTGGTTCGGATGTCTGTGGGGGAGCGGTAGGCCCGCTCTGCGGTAAAAATCCAACTCTTGTTTGATGATCATGAAGGGCCTATCGCTTTCTTCGCATCGAATAGCCCAATTTAAGACATCATCGGGGACTTCAGTGATGGTTTCGGGTAAACGTGAAGCAGCAACACTGCGACTTGCCTCGGGCGGAGAAGGTTCGAAATCTGACCAGCGGATATTCCGTGAGATGACTTCTTTCTTTGTCAGTGGATAGTATTCCTGTGCGCGAGATTGGTTGTAGCCGAAAGGAGAAAAGGTCAAAGGGAAGAACTCTCCCCATTCCCTAGTTTTCCGCATGTGCTCGATAATCTTCGGAACCAGATGTTTATATTCCTCCTGTGTGTACTGTTTATTCAGAATGCAGAACGCACCGTGATTGATGCCTGCGCAACCGAAAAGATCATGGGAGTTCTGGGTGCAATCGCAGTACGCCACGTTTTTGTTGTCATAGGTGAAGTGACAGGCAATCAGATTGTAGGCATTGGTGATGGCATGGCATTCATACATCATCTCCGCCCATCCGACGTGATAGATATCGAGTGAATCCTTTACATCAATTGCGTCAGTACAATGTCGGCAATCTTCCATTTTGATCGAGTCGAAACACTTAGTGCAGTTTTTTGAGAAGAAGAGGAGGTCGCCGCTGCATCCTTCTGATTGCAGTTGATAGATAGCAGGATGGAGCGCGATGTGCTCTTTCGTTTGTATGTACTTCTCTCTGTATTGCCTGAGCGTCGTAGAACTGAGCGGGAAGATTTCTTTCATTTTCTGCTGATACTCCTCTTTTGTGTACTGTTGATTTTCAATGCAGCACTGCTTGTTCCGCAAATTCCAACACAGAAAACAGTCTTTGCAGTTTATGCAGTCATAGCAGAACCAGACGTTCTGACAGCGCTTAATAAAGTCGCAGAAGAATGCCTGATAGCTTCCCCATGCGTAGTACGTCTCGTAGCAGATCTCGCAACCTTCGTTTAAGTAGGAGCAATCCACGCAATCACGACAGTGATCAATGACCCAGTCGGAGTAGTAGATATCTTCACTCTCGAATGTCACGGCGGACAGATAGCAATTCTTGTTCTTTCCTGAGTGATTCGTGTAGTGCGCATTCTCACTCTGTTTGTTCACCAGTGCGACGCGCGGTACCTCAAGTTGTAATTCTCGAAACTGATCGAAGAAAGGACGATTGAAGTCGAAATCCCGACCATACGTCAGTGCATTCCATTTATCCGACCACCAGACGTCCTGTTCATAGATTTTGAATGGCGAATCCGGAGGATACATAGAGATGATCTCTTTGTTACTGAAGTCGCACTTCCTTCGATACATGAAGCGCTCATTCCTCCATGCAAGCCGGCGTTGTTGCCGACAATCAGGGCAGAGAGTTGGTGGTGGAATCGAATGTTTCTCTTCGGCGATGATTGGTGAGACCATTTCCAATGCCGCGAGATCCTCCTGCGTGATCTCGAAGCTCTGCTTGCACCATTGGTTGTTGCAGGTGCTCCCTGTGGTGAGCGAAGTCGAACCATGCATACGTTCAGCGTGCCAGTGTTTTATGCGAAGAAGCAAGCGTCTGCGTTGCCTGGGCTGCCAACAGACTCAATTCTCCTGCGAGAACCGCTGCACCGATGGATTCTGCCAGTTGCTGAGGGGACCGAAGACTGGTTTTTGGCTTGAGAATCAGCGAAAGGCACTGATTCTGCGCAGGCAGCGCTGTGCCGCCACCACGAACACCGACGAGGATCGCCGGAAGCCGCGTTTGTATAACGATGCCATCCTGCGCTGGAGAAACAGTGGTATCCGCAAGTGATCCTTCTACCACGTGTGCGCTGTCCTGTCCTGTGGCCAAATATAGCGCTGCAATTACATTGGCGGCGTGTAAGTTGCTGCCGATTGCTCCGGCGATGGAGGATCCTACCTTGAGTTTGGCATCGGCGACTTTGAGCAGCTTATCTGGAGTTGTTTTGAATACTCCTTCAATCACAGAGGAGGGGATGATTGCCTGTGCAGTCACCTCGTACCCGCGTCCGCGATCGTGCGTGCGTTTGCTCGGTTTCTTATCACTATCCACATTGGCGGCGACAGTGATGAGTTCCGCTTCCAATTCCTTCGCCAGCCAGTCGCCGATAGCTTGTGCGGCGATCGTCACCATATTCATGCCCATGGCCTGCGATGTATCGCAGAAAATTGTGAGGAAGGTGTACTCGTCAGATTCATCGAGGTCATAGCGGAGAATTTTGAGATGTCCGCTTGTTGCTTCACCGATTTTCTTCCACTCTGACTCCCGCTTTGTGATTGCAGTGGTGTACGATTGTCCTTTTCCGTTTTTTGGCTTCAGGGCGATCGATCGAGACATGCCGTGATAGACGGATTGCACAATTACTCCTCCAGATGCTGAGAGAACTTTGCATCCCCGATTGATGCTCGCAACGAGAGCGGCCTCGGTGGTTGAGAGTGGAAGAAGAACGTCTGATCG
>CAYOLJ010000073.1:0-6015 GCA_964404805.1 uncultured Candidatus Peribacteria bacterium | reverse complement strand
GAAGAATTTCTGTGACGGATGCAATATCCTCATCACTCACTGACTGACGTGCATAGGGGAGGAGAGTCTGTCGCACAGGTGTACCTCCATGAAGAGCCAAGGTGCTCATGAGGATGCATGCTAGCAGACAAACAGTCTTTCTTGGGGCAATTCCTCCCCAATATTGCCTTGTCTGTTCCTCGCTCTTCCATGCAGATGATATGGAGGCAGAGGGTTGGTCATATCTTTGTACACCTGCAATTTTTGATTGGTTATTTTGACAGACATTGGCCCCAACCCTATTCTGATTTCGGCGATGAATTCACAATCACTGAAGTACTGTCGGCACTGCGTAATGCCTGAGACGAAACCCGATCTTCCGTTTGATGAGGAAGGGGTTTGCGGGGCATGTCGCAACTTTGAGGGACGCAAAATGATCGATTGGGATGAGCGCAAAAAGGAGCTCGTCGAACTCCTAAATAAATATCGGTCCCGCGATCACCACACGTATGACTGTATTGTTCCTGCGAGTGGCGGCAAGGACAGTGTCTTTCAAACACTCACGATGCTGGAACTCGGTTTCAATCCTCTCTGCGTCACTGCGACAACGGATCAACTGTCGGATATCGGGCGGCGGAATATCGAGAATCTCAAGCGCTTGGGAGTGGACTACATCGAGTACACACTCAATCCCTGCGTCCGTAGTCGCATCAATCGGCTTGCGCTGCGGCAGGTGGGGGATATCTCGTGGCCCGAGCATGTATCCATCTTCACGATACCTGTACGCATCGCGGTGCAGTTCAATGTTCCACTTATCATCTGGGGAGAAAATTCACAGAATGAATATGGCGGACCGGCAGCTCAAGCTAAGGATAGTGTTCTCACTCGCCGATGGCTGGAGGAGTTCGGCGGCATGCTGGGGCTGAGGGTATCGGATCTGGTGGGGCAGGAAGGTATTACACAGCGGGATATTATTGGATATACATATCCTTCCGACGAAGAGCTGAAACGCGTAGGAGTGACTGGCCTCTTTCTAGGGCATTACATTCCATGGGATGGCTTCACAAATGCGCTCTACGCGCAGGCGCACGGAATGGAAACACACCCATTCGCCATCGAAGGGTCTTCCGTGAACTATGAGAATCTCGACAATATTCAGGTGGGTATTCACGATTACTTCAAGTATCTAAAGTTCGGATTTGGCCGAGCAACCGATCTCGTGTGCATGCACATCCGTCGCAAACGTCTCACGCGTGAACAAGGCCTTACAATCGTGCGTAAACTGGATGGGAAGTTCCCTTGGGCCTACCTTGGTGTTCCGATTCAACGGGTATTGGAGCATATGGATATAACTCTTGAAGAGTTCATTAATATTTGTGATCATTTCACCAATAAAAAAATCTTCCTCTGTGATTCTCAGGGGAAGCTCGTGAAAGACAAGCAAGGGAATCTGACGAAAATCAATGACGACAACGCATGAGCTGCGGCAGACTGATGGCCCTGGAAGCTCTCCGGCTCCCGGAGCTTATTTCTGAAAGAGCCACCACGTCACCCGATCCCATCCTTCTTCTTGACCCAGGTAATCCTGTTTCAGAAGAGTGAGTGGAAATGCCTGAAACAGCTTGCCATAATTTCTCTTGAAGAGTGCTCCTTGCTGATTGCGATACGGCACTTCTTCGGTTTCTTCTGCGAAGTATTCCATACAGAGAACATACTTTCGGGAGCATCGGACCATTTCTTTCATCACGTCCCCAAGAGATTCTGTTGGCTGATGGATCAGGACACCCGCCGTGAATACGAGATCGAACGAAGCATCCGGAAACGGAAGTGCACGCGCAGAGACATGAAGGGCATTCACGAGGGGAAACTTCTCTTTCAAAATGCTCAGGGCTTCGGTATTTACATCAACGCCAAACATGTCAGTTTCTTTAATGAAAGGAAGCATACATTGAAGATTCACTCCTACGTTGCATCCAACCTCAAGCACATTCTTCACATGGTATTCCTTGAGGAATCGATGCCAGAAATTCTCTCTCCCTTTTCCTGTGTCTTTGTTCCGTTCGGTATACGCGTCACCGAATGTTCCGCTCCAGAGTGATTCAAGTCGGGACGCCTCCTCGTGATTATCTGTGGGGAGAGACGATGGTGTAGAGAGAATTGTCATATGAGATAAACAGTTACGAAGAGTACAGCAATTCCCACCTGTTTTCATTAGATTCCAGTCCAAAAGGAAAATTGGATCCGGTTATGCTCAGGATTTGATGGTCATCTGATAGAATCAGGAGCAGGAATTCAGAGTGTGACCTATACGAGTTCGTAGCAGTTTTTTATTGGATACTTGGTGTTTTCACCCATGAGCCCTTCCCGCGTTGCTGTCATTGATTATGGTCTGTGCAACATCGATTCTGTTGTGCGAGCCGTGGATGAGTGCGGCGGCACACCGGTTGTGACATTTCAGCGGAAAGAGATCGAAAGAGCAACACATATCATCCTTCCTGGCGTGGGTGCATTTTGTGATGCCATGAAAAATTTACACGAACGTTCCCTTTTGGAGGTCCTGACGGAGTGTGTAATGGAGAAAAAGGTTCCCTTTCTTGGCATCTGTCTCGGCATGCAACTCCTTGCCGACAAAGGATGGGAGGGCGGAGAGACATCGGGGCTTGGGTGGATCTCCGGCGAAGTGCAGCGGCTGGTGCCCGCTACGCCGACGGAGCGCATTCCGCATGTTGGATGGAATGATGTGCAGCAATGCCTTCCCTCTCCTCTCTGGGAAGGGATTCCACCGGAAAAAGATTTCTATTTCGTCCATAGCTACCACTTCTGTCCTGCCGATGAGGCGCATGCGATCGGCCGCACGCCATACTGTGGAACATTCACTTCCGCTATCGCTCACGGCAATATCTTTGGTACACAATTCCATCCGGAAAAGAGTCAGAAAGCGGGGTTCCGTCTTCTAAAGAATTTTCTTGCCCTACCCTCACCCGTTTCATGCTGAAAATTCGTGTCATTCCAACGTTGCTCTGGAACGGCAAAGCGCTTGTAAAAGGGGTTTCCTTCGATTCCTGGCGCGTTATCGGGAGCCCCCAACAATCCATTCAGGTTTACGATATGCGCGAGGTAGATGAACTGATCTTTCTCGATATCACAGCAACCAATCAAGAGAGATCTCCAGATGTGAATCTGGTCGATGAGCTAGCAGATCAATGCTTTGTACCATTCACCGTTGGAGGCGGCGTACGTTCCTCAGAGGATGCTAAGCAATTGCTGAGAGCGGGGGCTGACAAAGTAGCCATCAATACGATGGCGGTGGAACACCCTGAATTCCTCGATCCTATTGTGCGGCAATTTGGTTCTCAGTGCGTCGTAGTATCGATTGATGCACGGAGGAGGGAGGATGGCACGTACGAAGTTTTCACGCAGGCGGGGACGCGGGCCACGGGCAGAGATCCTGCGGATGTCGCAAAGATCGCTGAGGAACATGGAGCGGGGGAAATCCTTGTTACATCCATTGAGCGCGATGGGACGCTCACCGGATATGATATTGCATTGATCCGGCGTGTCACCGGAGCCGTTTCCATCCCCGTCATCGCCTCAGGAGGAGCCGGAACTTACGCAGATATGGAGCGCGCCCTCGGTGAAGGGGGAGCCTCTGCGGTCGCTGCATCCGCCATGTATCAGTTCACTCAGCAAACGCCATTGGAAGCCAAGCATTACCTTAAGAAGCAGGGATTCCCAGTGCGCGTGTGAATGTACGCAGGAGAAAGAATATTGCCACTGAATGGTGTCCTCGATAGTGTCTGCAATGTGAAGACTATCGTTATTATTCAGGCACGGATGGGGAGCACGCGTCTTCCGGGGAAGGTTCTGATGGATATCGCGGGTGAGACGATGCTGTCCTGGGTCGTCCGACGTGCCCAGAAGGCGAAGAAGATTGATGGTGTTTTGGTCGCAACGACAACGGCAGTTTCCGACCAGGCAGTAGAACAAGAGTGTCAGCGACTCTCTGTTCCTGTCTTCCGCGGATCGGAACAGGATGTTCTTGATCGATACCAGTGTGCGGCGGCATCCGCTGGCGCCGAGGTAGTTGTGCGTATAACCGCTGACTGCCCGTTCATAGATCCAACAGTTATTGACGACGTTGTCACGGTCTTTCAAAAAACGAAAGCAGACTATGCTAGTAATACCCTTCGGAGGACATTTCCACGCGGACTCGATGTTGAGGTCATGACATCAGATGCCCTCGGCCGTGCATGGAAAGAGGCACACCTTTCGTATGAGCGTGAACATGTCACACCGTACCTATTCGAACATTCCAAGCTTTTTCATCTGGAAAACATTGAGCACACAACGGACTTGTCACAATTTCGTCTGACTGTGGATACAGCGGAAGATTTCCAATTGGTGCGGGAAATCTATAAGCGACTAGAGAAGAAAGAAGCCTCTTCCTTACAAGACGTTATAGCCCTTCTCGAAGATGATCCCGCACTGGCACAGATCAACCATTGCATTCAGCAGAAATCTCTTCATGACAAGATCTAGCTTCCCGATTCTGACTCCTGCAAGAGCGTCTTTAATTGCTGCTGTGTGAGCCATTCCGTATTCGTGTCGCTGGTGTATCGCCAGTTCTCCTGCAAGCGAGATCCTTTCCAGTGAACAAATCCCCATGCGTCATCTTCGGGTTCGATCACGAACATATTGGGGAGTTCCACCGTGTGGCGCGCCTCATCTTCCGAGAGCAGACACTCGTGCAGTTTTTCGCCTGCGCGGATACCTGTGACTGTTTTCTTGCAGTCGGGTGCTATTGCTTCCACAAGGTCTGTCAGATGAGCACTGGGGATTTTGGGCACAAAGATTTCCCCGCCGTGCATTTCTTTAAGGCAGTCGAGAACAAAATTCACTCCCTGTTCGAGCGTAATCCAAAAGCGGGTCATGCGCTCATCGGTGATCGAAATAGTCCCTGTTTTCAGCTGTTTGCGAAACAGAGGGATGACGCTGCCACGACTTCCTATTACGTTGCCATATCGTACGCAGCTGAAGAGAGTTCCTCCAGCCCCTGAGTAGGCGTTGCCCTGCACGAACAATTTTTCCGCGCAGAGCTTGGATGCTCCATAGAGATTCACCGGATTCACTGCCTTGTCGGTACTAAGGGCGAGAACCTTCTTCACTCCTGCATCGATTGCCGCATTGATGATGTTCTGCGCGCCGATGATATTCGTCTGGATCGCCTCAATCGGATTGTATTCACAGGCTGACACATGTTTAAGGGCAGCGGTATGCACGACGACATCTACACCGTTCATAGCGCGGCGCAGTCTCTCGCGGTCGCGCACATCTCCAATGAAGTATCGCATGCATGTTTGGGTGAAGCCCGCTCCGCGCATTTCGTGCTGCTTGAGTTCATCACGGCTGAAGACGATCAATTTGTGAGGATGCGTTCCTTTCAATACCATCTCAATAAACTTTCTGCCGAAGGATCCCGTACCGCCCGTCACCAGAATAGAGAGATTCTCATCAATACTCATTGTGGGGAGAATATCACATTCCCGGAATTTTTTGCTTAAAATCCTGGGTTTTGCAGGCAGGGGACGGCTGTTTTCTCCATCATTTGTCTGTATTGTAGCACTTGGATTTTCCTCTTTATGTCCCTCCTCATCACTCTCTGCGCCCGCGGCGGCTCCAAAGGCATTCCGGGCAAGAATGTCCGTCTGATGAGCGGCTTGCCGCTCATCAGCTACACCATTCGTCATGCGTTTCAGTACGCGCAGCAGGTGAAGGCCGATGTTGCCCTTTCCACGGATAGCGATGAGATCCGGTCCGTTGCGGCGCAGCATGGGCTTGCAAGCGACTATCTCCGTCCCTCCGAACTCGCTTCGGATACGGCGGGCAAGGTTCCGGTACTGCGGCATCTGCTCCTGCATGAAGAGCAGCGACAGAACAAGCGTTACGACTTCCTGCTCGATCTCGATGTCACCTCTCCGCTTTGTACCATTGCCGATCTGGAACAGGGGTTTGCCATCCTTGAGCGGGATCCCGCGG
>CAYOLJ010000072.1:0-6166 GCA_964404805.1 uncultured Candidatus Peribacteria bacterium | reverse complement strand
TCGTGATTGCTGGCCACTCGAGTCCGCCCAACGACCGGGCACGCGCAAGCCGCTTTGGCACGGTATTTGCCAGTCTTACAACCATTAGTCTCGGCGAACAGATCGTGCTGCGTACGTCGCGTGAGAGCGTTACCTACACAGTGGTCGACACGATGATCGTTCCGGCAGGCGACACGACCATTCTGCTCTCGCAGCAGGATGAGAGCGTGCTCAAGCTCATCACCTGTTATCCCATTGGATCCACCAAAGATCGTTTCGTGGTGATTGCGAAGAAGATCGCTCTGTAAGGGTATACTGCTGTCATGATCGCGTTCTTCCCTGAGCGTGCCGTGGCCGTAACCCTCTTTGGGTTATCCATTCACTGGTACGGGATTCTGTACGTCACCGCGTTTCTGCTGGCCTTCTGGATGCTGCCGCGGCTGCAGGATTCTCGCTATCTCGCACTGAAGCGGGATGATTGGTCGAGTCTGCTTACCGCTGGCATTCTGGGCGTGCTCATCGGGGGCAGGCTTGGCTACGTATTCTTCTATCATCCCGTAGCCTTCGCGCTTCACCCGTGGGAAATCTTTGCGGTTTGGAAGGGTGGCATGTCTTCGCATGGCGGGTTTCTCGGCGTGGGTCTTGCGTTGTTACTGGTTGCCCGTCGTCGGCACATTCCGCTCCTCGCGCTTCTCGACGTTGCTGTAGTGCCGGGTGCGGTGGGGCTGGCACTCGGTCGCATAGGTAACTTCATCAACCTGGAGCTGGCAGGCACCGTCACGGTGCTGCCCTGGGGTATGACGTTTCCTGGCCTCGATGGATTGCGTCATCCCGTTCAGCTCTACGCGGTCGGCAAAGATCTGCTCATTGTCGGCATCTGTTTCTGGCACCTGTGGCGAACGCGAAGGCGTAAGCCGGGCGGCACGTTTGCACTCTTTCTTCTGCTCTACAGCACACTGCGGTTCCTCGTGGAGTTCGTGCGCGAACCCGATAGCCCTCTCGTATCCTTTGGTCTGTTCTCGCTCACGCGCGGGCAGTTGTACACGTTGCCGCTTTTCGCACTGGGTCTGGTACTCTGGTTTGTATGGAGGAGAGGAAGGTCTGACGGTGTATCGGCGAGGGGCCCGTCGTTTTGATTGCCGCAAAGTGCTCTGGTGTGCCGTACCCTTTATGCATGGCGAAGCCATATTTGGGGAACTGCCCGTCTTGCTCCACCATGATGCGATCACGCGTAACTTTGGCCACGATCGAGGCCGCTGCAATGCATGGCTCGAGCGCATCACCGTTGATGATGGCGCTGTGCGGATAGTCAAACCAGAATTTGTCGCGACCATCTACAAGTAGGTAGGTGGGTTTTTTCGTCTTTGCCAGCATGGCAACGGCTTCCTGCATTGCTCTCTCGGTTGCAGGCAGAATTCCATTGGCGTCGATGAATGTGGACTCCACTACACCGAAGCCAAACGCACAGTGTGTGCTGATCCACGCGTAGGCTTCTTCACGTCGTTCAGGTGTGAGCTGTTTACTGTCGCGGATGAAGCTCGGCAGGGGAGTATCGACTGGCAAGATACACGCGCCTGCCACCACCGGACCTGCCAATGCCCCTCGTCCTGCCTCGTCGATTCCAGCGATGACAGCCGTTGTTCCCCGCGTGTGCGACATACAAACGGAAGCGTACGGGAAGAGAGGTAGCGGTGCACCATGGTGACCTTGCCTCACGCGGATGCCTGTTTGCTGGTGTGATTGCTGCGCAGGAGCTCTCTCGCAATTTCACGTTCGTTCCATGGAATCTGCCCCTCGGCGGTCATCATGGTGGTGTCGCTGCCCTTGGCACACAGGATCACGGCGTCGCCGGGATTGGCCTGTGAGAAGAGTAAGGCCATCGCCTCCTTACGATCGAAGATTTTGTGTGCCTCGGTTTTTGATTGATCAACTCCCGCCCACACCTCCTCGATGATCTTCTCGGGATCTTCGGTGTAGGGGTCTTCGTTCGTCACCACCACCACGTCGGCGAGTTCGGAGCACAATCGACCGACAATCGGGCGTTTTTCGCGCATGCGGTCTCCGCAGCTCCCTGTGAGCACAAGAATACGATTTTCCTCGGGGAGCATCGTACGTAACGTCTTTAAGGTCTTCTCATACGCGGCGGGTGTAACGGTGAAATCCACGAACACGGCGAAGGACTGTCCCTCATCGATCCGTTCCATGCGTCCGGCGATGCCCGTGAAGGAGCGCAGCGATTCCACAGCGCGTTCCACTGGAATGTTGACAGTCTGCGCACAGGTGATGGCACAGCAGGCGTTGTCGAGATTAAAAGATCCGGGGAGTGTGAGGACGAGGTCGTTCATTGCCCCTTGACCGTTTGTTTTGGAGTGGAGCCGAGCACGTGTTTCCGTGAGAGAAGTACGAACATCTGAAATCCACAGGTCTGCCGTCTCCGTGTGACCGTAGGTGAGCGTGCGTGCCGTCGGGATCTGCTCGTAGAATTTTACACTCTCATCATCGCGGTTGAGGATCTTTGTCCCGCCGGGGCGGATCATGTGAAAGAGAAGCCCTTTGTCTCTGCGGTACTGCTCGAGCGTGCCGTGGTAATCGAGGTGCTCGGGCGTCACATTCGTCACGGCACCGACGAGCGGCCAGGTGTAGTTGAGCCGTTTCTGCACAAGCCCGTGTGACGAGACTTCGAGCACGGCGTGCGTGCATCCGGCGCTGACGAGACGTCTGAGAAATTTCTGAATGAGGAACGGCGAGGGAGAGGTCTTCTGGGTGGCGTTCCATTCGCGCTCCTTCTCCACTTGGAGGAATGCGGTCGAGAGTGCGCCGGTTTTGATCCCCGTAGTTGTGAGGATGTGGGTGACCATGCCGACAGTCGTCGTTTTGCCATCCGTCCCCGTGACAGAGATGATGGTGAGTCGCCGTGCGGGAAAACCATAGAGGAGTGCCGCAGCAAGCGCCTTGCCCTGATGCCAAGCGAGGCGCAGCGGGCTTCGCTGCGGGATGGTCTTCTTAAGGGAGCGGAGGAGGGGTTTCACAACGCAGTAAGAGTATCACGTGCGTGAGGGATTGTGGCACTTCCTCCCTTCTTTCTTTTGCAGCCAGAAAAAAAGAAGAATTGATCTTCCTTCAAGTGTCACCCTGAGGAATCCCGCGCATGCGGGATGTCTCGAAGGGCGACACTCTCATTACGCATGCTTCGAGACGGCCCTGCGGGCCTCCTCAGCATGACAACTGTTATCTGAGCAATTTACGTGTCTGCGTGATATCCCGTGCGATCTGCGCTTGCAGTTTTTTGACCGTCGAGAAATTGCGGATGCTTCTGAGTCGCTGTATTACTTCCACTGTCACGCGAACAGGAGCACGGCGGATAGCGCGATCGATCACGTGGAGCTCGCAGGCGCGACCTGTCTTGAAGACCGGCCGTGGACCCACGTGCATGGCGGCAGAGAAGTGTTGCCGGTTCCACGAAACGCGGCAGGCGTAAATGCCGTCTTTGAGTTCACGGGGAAGATCGCCGAGTGCAAGATTGAGCGTGGGGGAACCCATCGTGCGCCCGCGTCCGGCACCCTTTACAACGTGGGCGGTGAAGGAGGGGAGTGCGCTGGGCATTATGGCGTAGCGGAGCCAGCTTTTGCTGCACGGGCCGTGTCGGCGAGGTTCTTCGCCAGCGTCTGTACCTGATCCGTCAGACTCCCGAGCTTGGAGCTCAGTTCCTTGCCGCGAGAAGCGAGGTTCCAGGCATCGCCGCACAGACGAATGGTCTCATCGAATTCCTGGTTTACTCCGGCACGGTATCCTCGGACGATGGCGCGGAATGCCTCAGTGATCTTGAGGGCACTCTGCACGATTGGCTGATTGGGAGACCCGGCATTCGCACCGCGGGCGGCGAGCAGCGCACGCGCCGATGCATACTCCGCCTGTTCCAGATTATTCTCTTTGATACTACCCAGTACGACGAGGATCTCACTCTCGGCCTCCGAGAGCAGCGCCTGCGTGCGCTTACCGTTGCGATACATGAGGAAGCGATAGAGGATGAGGGCAGTATCGCCGCGCGTGAGTTCACGACCGGGATCCAGCGTGCCTTCACCTGTCACCATCGTCATCGAGGCAGTGAGAGCGTACCGTAGATATTGGTAATACCACGCGGTGGGGTCAATGACGTCTGACGAGAGGGGCAGGCGGATTTCGCTGTAGGAACTGGGATCGATGCGATATGCGAGCAGAACCATCTTGATGAACTCCATCTTTTTTACAGGTTGTGTTCCATTGAAGGTGGCCTTTGTCGGCGGACCATCCACGATGGAGTTCTGTCGTGCCGCCTCGACGTATGGCAGGTACCACTCGCCGGCTTTGATATCCGAGAAGGGACTCGTCGTTAATTGATCGAGTGCCTCTTGTTTGAGCAGGGGGGCGATGATGATCTTGATGGCTTCGGCACGGTTGACCTTTTGGTTGGGATGGAACGTGCCATCCGGATACCCGCTCAACACTCCCACGGATCGCAAGTACTCCGCAGCCTCGGCAACGGGTGTGCCCGGCGTGACATCACTGAATCCTTTTGCATCTGCGGCTGCCGCAAAGCTTGGCAGAAGCAGCGAGAGCACGAAAATAGCTGTGCAGGTACGTGAGGTGAATTTCGCAGGAACCATGTGCGAGTGGGGGAATAGTCGCATCCTAACAGTCTCTGAATATGATCGCAAATCGTCATTTTGCGCCAAATCTACTGGTGTACTCTAGCATAGACTAATATTGAAAATAATGTTATAATTTTATGAAAAGGACATGAATACAAATATTGTCATTCCATGGCCCGTCTCGCATATTCGTGTCTGCCTGCGATGGTCTGCTACTGCCGTATGCAGCGTATTTTTGCTGCTGGTTTCGGAAGGCGTCTTTGCAGCAGAGAGCGCGTCGTTTCTCTTGTACGATTCCTTTCCGAATGTCAGCGATACCTCGCCGAGTGATTCCGATTCCTTTGTGCTCGATGAGAGTGGTGTGACATGGGTAGCGCAACCCGTCGCCAGCACGAGTTTTCAGATCGTGACGAGCCCTCCTGTCGTTGCGTCGTCTTCCTTATCTTCTACGAGCAGTGCGGAGGCATCGTCCGAATCGTCGGCTCCTCCTGCAAGTGGAGGACGTCGCGGAAGTGGGCCGCTGGCTCCCTCTCGACCATCGGATGGAAGCGGTACTCCCGGTGGGTCCATTCCTGTCTTGCAGCCAACACCTTCCGTTCCTTTGCCCGGAATTCAGCCCATTGAGGGCATTCCTTCCTCAGGATTTCACGAGTCTCCATCAACGTTTGAAGTTCCTCCTCACCACTACCGACAGCCCGTGGCACCCGTGCATTCTGTCGCTCCGCAACGCAAGCCGCAACCTCTGCAGCGAGCACACTATCGGCAGTGCTTCATGAGTGTGTTTGCACAGGACATGTTTACGACGGAGGCCGACGATATTTTCTGCACGCTGCCGATCGGTCTGGCAGTCGGCCTCTTACAGTTGTTCATCGTGCTCTTCGCTATTCGGAGTCACCGTCGATTTGCTCAAATCACCCGCTGTAGACGATGAGGCATTCCGTCTCCATCCGCAGGCTTTCGATCAGCGGCGTTACGGTCGCAGTGGCTCTGGTGCTCGCGTGTGGCTTTGTGGTCACCGCTTCGGGTCCGCAGACACTCGTGTACAACGGACACCTACTCGATGCGAGTGGTACGGCTCTCGCGACGGCACACACGATCCGCTTCAGTCTGTGGACAAGTGCGGATTACGTGACCGGTGATGTGACCGGAACGGGTGCGATCAATACAGCAGCGAGTACGTACGCCGGATGGAAAGATGCCTTTACCGTGACGCCCAATGCACAAGGATTCTTCTCGGTGCAGCTGGGCAGTGGCGTGACGCTGCCCGATTTCTCTTCATTCTCTTCTGCGGATCTTGTCGCTCTTCATCTGCAGGTCGAAGTGAAGGCGGCCACCGATGCCGCCACTGCGTACGAAGTGCTCGATCAGAACGCTGCAAGTGACACCGTGGATCGCGCACCGCTCCTCGCCGTTCCCTTTGCGCTCAATGCCGATCTTCTCGATCAGCGACACGTGGGTACCGGCAGCGGATCCATTCCTGTTTTGGGCAGCGGTGCCTTGCTCGACCTCGCGCATGTGCCCGGTGGCACGCAACGCGACACTTTTACGATTGACAGCGA
>CAYOLJ010000071.1:0-6344 GCA_964404805.1 uncultured Candidatus Peribacteria bacterium | reverse complement strand
TGTTCTCGTTGAGCCGATGCGAGGTTGCTCCATATCTTCGACTGAGAACGCGTGAGGCCTGGTCCTGCACGTCCGTGCTTGTGCAAAATAGTCAGAGCAGTGCGGTACGACGCGATGGCCTGATCTTCCTCGCCACGGTAACGCTGCACGTTTCCCAGATTCACGTGTGCGACGTACGCATCTTGCGAGATCTTCAGAGCTTGGGCGAAGAGCGTCTCACTATTCCTCCATGTTCGAGCCTGGAGTGCCGCGAGGGTGCCTAAGACAACGAGTATCACTGTCGCACCTATCACACATACAGATTTCCATCGTGTGCTGCAGAGCTTCGTGAGTGCGAGTGTGACGAGGAAGAAGATGCCGATACTTGGAACGTAGGTGTAACGGTCGGAGGCGAAGTAGAAGAAGTCCCCCTTGGCAAAATTGAATAGAGTGGGCGAGACCGTGATGAGGAAAAAAGCGATACCGAAAAAAACATTCCTGCTCCACTTAAGCGAAATAAGAGCGGCCACGAGGAGTGCGAGAAAGAACAGGAGTGGAATGAGGATATCTGGGCGCTTGAGTGTGACATCACCGACAAATGGATAGAGCACGGAGAGACCGACGGGCGCGAAGATTTTTTCTAAGTAGAAGATGGCGCTCTTTGGGGCCATGAATATCTTTTCACTCAGACTGGATGAGTCGAGAACGCCGGTCTTGCCGAGCCAGGCGATGACGCCGAAGAGGATCGAGAGCGCAAAGAAGGGGAGCTTCTCGATGAACATGCTGCGGTTCCACGTGCGTTTCTCTCGCCAGTCGAGAAGGAGCAGGATGACGGGCAGAGTCATCACGGTGACCTTGGCCAATAGTCCAAGTGTGAAAGCTCCAAGACTGAGAATGAAGGTTCGTCGTCGATGATCTGCACGGTACGAAAGGTAGGCGATGAGGCTTGCGAGAAAGAAGAACGTTGAGAGCACATCCTTGCGTGCGCTTGCCCACGCCACAGCTTCGGTGTGTAGCGGATGGAGGATGAAGAGGAGCCCGACGAAGAGGGCGGCCCAACGCCGTCGTGTGAGCAGGAGCAGGAGCCACGCGACGAACAGGGCATTGAGCGTGTGCCAGAGCAGGTTCTGCACGTGGTAGATCGTGGCGTTCGTTCCTGCCAGCAGGTAATCGATCTGGTAGCTGAAGAAGGTAAGTGGAATGTAGAGCTCTGGATCGTACGTCGTGAAAATGGTCTTGAGTGTCGTAGGGGTGATGGCGCGGATGGCGGGATTTTCGTAGATGAGCAGACCGTCATCCCACCGCACGAAGTTATTCTTAAGCGAGCTACCGTAGACGAGAAAGCCTATGAAGAAGAAAGCGCCGATGACCCACCAACGGATCGTCGATGGCGGCAGAGTGGGGGAGGATGCGCTGAGAGGCGTCACCGTTCTACTCTAAATGCACAGCACGCAGGGTGATAGGTGCAGTTTTAATTGAACAAATTATTTATTCAATGCAAGGCTTCTGGAGTGCTCTGCGTGTCGCGAAGAACAGCAGGGCAAATGTTGCGAAGATCGTGATCCAGAGAGCGGGTCCGGTAGCCGGCTGTGCGATGGGACGTGGAGCACCGCTGTGCAGATTTGTCGAAGAGGCATTCCCTGTGGTGGGTTTTCCTTCTGCATCGAAGGGGTGTGAGCGGGTGCCGTTGACCGTGTAAGGATTTACGGGAAGTTGTGAGATCATTCCACCTGGGCTCGTACTTCTGGCCGATGAGGAACCGGCGTAGCCAGCGAGATCCTGCGTGCGTGCTCCCGTCGGTGACATGGCAGACGAGGAGGCGCCGGCGTTTCCTGTGAGGATGGAGGTGATATCGATAAATTCATTATCGTTCCCAGAGGGCAGCGCGAATGCCATTGCCCTCATCGATGAGGATGCCGATGAAGCGGCCCCCGAAGAAGAAGGTTGTGAACTTTTCGCCACTCCTTCGAAAGGCGCGGCCTGAGCGAGATGCTGTTCCAGTGACGGCTTGGCCGCCGTGGGTGTTGATCCAGAAACGCCTGCGAGCACAGTAATGCTCGCCTCCATACCCTCTGCACTGATGCTGTAGTACGGGTATGTGCCGGCGATAAAATCTTTGGTGATGGTCAGAGTTGCCGTTGCTCCCGGATCGATCGTGACGGTTGAGAAACATCGTTGATCACTGGTGCACAGGGCATCCGATTGCAGTACATGTGCGTGATCGGTTTCATTGATCCACTGAATCGTATTGCCTGGCATTACCGTAATGGCCTTGGGAGCAAAGCCGTTTTGCGTGATGCGGACAGTGGTCTGCGCTCCGCGATCGACGCCAAAAAAGAGTGAAAGCCCGATGCTCACAGCGAGCAGCATTCCTGCAATGGCAGCCGGTTGACGCGAAAGGCGTCGCATACGTGGCTGATGGGGAGTCTGTGCAGGTGTCTTCTGCTCCTGTTTCGGTTTCTCTACGATGCGCACGGGCAAGGCCTGTTCCCCGGGTGCGTTATCCGTGGATTGCCAGTTGGGATGCAAATCGGTCATCAGGCGCGCGGGGGATTGATGGTCGCCACGAGCTGCCTGCGAGAGGCAAGCGCTGTTCCGGTGATGGCAGAGATCGTCAGAATGAGGGCGATCACCGATGGCATACCTGTCTCGCCGGGTACGCTGAGCGGCTTTCTGGTCGAGAGCAGGTCACCGGTGAGCGGTGCTGTGGATGTCTGGGGGTTTCCCACTTCGACAGCCACCTCCTGACTAAAGGCAGATTCCTCATCCTGCGTACTGAGCGCGCGAATGGCGACGAAGTATGTGGTCTTCTCGGGCAGGCTGCGAATGGCCATGCTCGTGCTATCGGCCGAGATAGTCTTTCGTTGGATGTAGCGACCCGAGGTGGTGCCGTAGTAGAGGTTGTAGGCTTTGAGCTGCGAGGAGGCGAGGGGATCCCAGGCGACGTAAGCACTCGTTCCTTCGGTGGTGATGCGCATATTACGCACTTGTAACAGGGCAAATGCTGTTCCACTGATGGGGCCGGTGAGCGATGTGGCAGAGGAGGAAGATTGCTCTGGTGCGCAGCGATTATTCTCGCACACGCGACTCAGACAATTACTTGAGACCATGCATGCGTTGCCATCTTCCACCTTGAGAATGTCTCCGCGACAGATCCCTCCGCTGCAGAGGCCGCCACGACAGTCGCCGTGTGAACTGCAGACCGTGCCGTCAGGTAAGAGTGCTCCGGTACTGCTTGTACTGGATCGAGAGGAACCTGATCCAGAAATCACGCTCGAACTCGATTGCACTTCAGTCGAGCAGGCAATGGAACATCCATCGCCGGCAATGAAGTTGCCGTCATCACACTGTTCGCCGGCTTCTAAGAGGCCGTTTCCACAGATCGGAGCAGCTGCAGATGAGATGGACGAAGTGGACGAGATCGCAGAGCTGCCACTTCCTGCACCATGAACGACACTGCCCGTGCTCGATCCGCTCTTGGAGGAGCGCGATGTGGAGCTTGATCCTGATCCCGTGGCCACAGACGAGGACAGCGAAGAACTTGCAGCACCATCGAAGGTGATGAGCAGTGATCCGGGATTTTGGGTCAAAATATCCTCAGTGCTCGCGCCGGTCTTCAGAGCGATCACGCGGGTGTGCCCCGTCGGCTGCACGTCGTAGAAGCTGAGCACGTCTGTTTTGGTCTGTGGCACGGATTTCACTTGGAGGAGCAGGCGTGCTACAACGATCTCTTCAGCTTCCGGCTCCTTATTTGCCTTGGCAGAGACATCGATCTTCACCAGTCCGTCTGTCGAAGAAAATGCCAGTTCTCCCGGTGCGGGAGTGGGAAGCAGCGTTCCGGCAGAGATAGCTTTGCCTTCCAGGACTGCAGGGTTGTACTGCAGCCACGCGCGCACACGTGTAATCTTGCGCTTTCCAGGATTCGAGAGCACCAGATCCATGTGCATTTGATCATTCAATTTCTGCGGAGGTGTCTGCAGAGTTTCAGGATCCTTTACCGTGTACGTCGCACACGACGTCGCATCGTCCTCGCAGTGCGGGCGCAGAAAGAGACTCGGTTCCGCGGTTTCTTCTGCACTGAAGCTCCGTGGAATCAGTAGGGCCATGAGCAGGCCCAGCGGAAGCAGGATTGTAGCGGTAGACAGCCGACGATGAGTGGCAGTGTGTGTCATGGTGTGAGGAACCAACGCAGTTACGGCAGAGTACGCAGAATGCGCAGGGCGTCATCAATCGTCAGCGTGCCATCCTGATTGGGATCGGCGCGCAGTTGATCGGGGGTGGCCTGTCGGTACCCCTGCACCACCTCAAGGATGGTGATTGCGTCCTGCACATCGGTGCTGCCGTCGCCGGTGAGATCGCCAATGCGATTCACAGATCCTGCTTCGATGAGTGCGATGGGCTGCACTTCTCCGGCACTCTGAATGCCGACGAGAAAGGCGGCCGTCACGCAAATCCCACTGAAGAAGAGGACTCGCAGGAACTGCCGTGAACGGTAGGAAATATGCATTTCGTATTAGTATAGAAGATTTTGCGTTTTCCCTCCACTGCAGAGGAGTTGACTTATCCTTGTGATTAATGTCTTTCAGTAGGGTAAATACTATTACTGGAATGAAATTTTTAGATTAGTAAAGTATCACAATATTCTCTCTCTGCGTACACTTAAAGCTCATTTCATGGAAAACGTATTCCTCTTCACGGGCGAAAATACGTACGCACTCCAGCTGGAATTGGGGCGCTGGATCGCAGAATTTACTGGACGGCATGGTGAAGAGAACCTTGCTCGGCTCTCAACGTCTGGCCTCTCACCTTCGGCATTCATCAACGAAGTTGCAGCATCCCCCTTCATTGCAGAGCGGCGCCTGATCATTGTGAATGGTGTGCCGTCGTTCTCGACGGAAGATGCTGCACAGGGCAAGAGCAAAGCCTCCAAGGGTGCCCAGAGCATGCGTACGGTACTTGAGCAGGTGCATCCGCAAACCATTGTGCTCTTTGTTGCCCCGAAGCCCGATCGTCGGCTTTCGGCGACCAAAGAACTCCTGGAGCTCGCAACTGTCCGGACCTTTGCTCCACTCAAGAGCGATGCGCTCCTGCGCTGGATGCAGGAGGAGTTTCGTACAGCGGGCGCAGAAATAGAACCGGCAATTCCATCACTCCTCCTCGAACGCGTGGGGGAGGATCAGCAAATGCTCTCGCAGGAGATTGCCAAGCTCTCTCTCGTGGCTGTAGGTCGACCGGTGACACAGCAAGACGTTGAGGCACTTGTGCTGCCATCGGCGGAGCAGACAATATGGCGACTTTTGGATCTGATCGGAGAGGGGCGCGCAGAAGAGGCAGTTCTTTTCTGTCGTGAGCTGCTCAAGAGCGGAGAGAGTGCGCAGGGAATCTGGAGTATTTTTCTCTGGATTGTCACGAGTTTCGCCTCTGTGGTATCAGTAGTGAGTGAAGGTACGACGAGTGTTCAGGGTGTGATGCAGGCAGCCAATGTGAAATTCGGTGCGGCACGCGCGCTGCTGCCGCTCGCTCGCTCCTGTACAAAGGAGCAACTTAACGATCTCCTCGTTCGCGTTGCCGATGCTGATATAGGTCTGAAGACCGGCGCGTGGAAGGCGGGATCGGACTGCGAAGAGGAGCTCTTTGCACTGCTCGATCGCTGTCTCTTACTCTTTCCGCGCCGTGGTGCCCAGGAACGCGCCGTCGCTCATTCCTCCTGAATTTTGCCGAGGATTTCGGCAGATGTAGCCTCTTCTTTTTCACGTGATTGTTCCTCGGTGAGGTGGCGTTTCTCTCGCCGTTTACGGCGCTCATCATCCACTTTCTGCAGAAGTTGCGTTTCACCGATGCGCTCGATTTCCTTGGCGTACTTGCGGTCGATGGCGGCCAGCTGCTGCTTTTCGTTTGTGAGGATGTCTCTGAGGTTCTGAATTTGTTCCGGGGTCATTACGGGCAGAATGTTCACCCAGTACTGGCGCTCCTCATCATTCATGCTCTCCGATTCCAAAATGAGCTGTATCAGCTCGGGATGCTTCTTCTGTAGTTCCTCGGGAATTTGCACGGTAGAGGGTGTCTTGGGATCGGCCATACATGCAGCGTACGCGGAGCGTGTACAATGCTCAAGGTGGGATGATTCTGTAGTCTTACGCGACCTTCATAATCTCGTACCGGAACATCCCTCCCGGAGCGGTGACTTCAACGTTATCACCATTTTTCTTTCCGAGAAACGCTTTGCCGAGTGGAGATTCGTTACTGATCTTGTTTTCGGCAGGGTCAGCTTCTGTCGCACCGACGATGGTGTAGCTTTCGGCCTCTTCGCGGCTTGTCTTGTTGCGCACAGTCACGGTGGAGCCGATTTCGACAGTTTTATGTGC
>CAYOLJ010000070.1:0-6517 GCA_964404805.1 uncultured Candidatus Peribacteria bacterium | reverse complement strand
ATGGCCATAGAGCGTGGCCGTGCCACCGCGGTGACCCACGAGCACGTAAGAATAACCATTCGCGCCACCATCCCGTGCGAGGAATACCACGCCATCCGCCGCGCTGAAGACCGGCGTCCCCTGCCCGATGACGATATCCATTCCATAATGGGGAATGCCGAAGTACTCCTGATACGACGCATCGAGGAATCCCGCCGAGAGCGGTCCATATGCTGGCCATGCAAATTGTGGAGTCACGGGAATCGCCGAACGATCGATCACACCGGGAGTGAGTAATCCCTTCTCGAGCAATTCCCGTTCGATGCGACTGCGAATCTTGGCATCGATACGCGCGAGCGCACCTTGCATCTTCAGTACCTGTGTGTGAACTTCCTCAACGGTCGCCTGAATATTTTTCAGTTGTGCTTCTGTCACTTTAAGCCCGCGCGATGCACGTTCCTCCTGCACCGTGAGACGAAGTGCATCACTGCACAACACCTCATGCTGTGCCTTAATCTCCTGCGATTGATTCTGCAAATCCTCTACACGTATGCGCGCCAGTAGAATGCTGCGAATCATCCCGGATTTCAGGTCTTCTTTCATGACATCGCCGAACGAAGAAACTAGCACGCGCCGAAAGAACGAAAGTCCGGGGGTATCGGATCCCAGAACCGACTGCGTACGCTCCGCAGAGCGAAATGCCTCGGCAATATCTGTGGATGCAACGGAAGCCAGTGAATCCTCGGCCGCAGCATGCCATCCATATCGCTGCTCTAGCGCAGTGATGGATCGTTGTACCTCTGCAATCTGCAAACGGAGAGCGCGCTTGTCGCGCATGAGTGCAGGAAGACGCTCCTGTGATTCTTGAAGTTCTGCTGTGTAGCGACGAAAGAGTGACGGCAGGCTGCGCGTGCGACGGTATTCCGCCGAGGCCTCTTCGACCGCCACACGGTATGCCTGCTCAGCATCACGTTTCTCATCAGAGAATACGAGGGCAAACGAGAGCAGTGGTATGAGTCCCCCAAGTAAGACCACCGCCACGGCAGTGCGACTTGCCCTGCCTGCCCTGAGCAAAGCCGAAGGGAGCGATCCCTGCTTTGCAGGGCGAGCCGAATGGTTGGTTTTGGTATTCACGTTTCCTCACATTATAGCGGAAAATGAGAGAATTGGCGATGAGCGATATTTCAATGGACGATGCTGCTTTCGACTCGTGTAAAGAACGGTGTGCTGCACTGTCACGCAGTTCTCTGTTACACTCCCTTCCTATGATCGCTCACCTCCATGGAACCGTGACGC
The DNA here is from genome assembly GCA_964404805.1 of uncultured Candidatus Peribacteria bacterium. Classification (GTDB taxonomy): domain Bacteria; phylum Patescibacteriota; class Gracilibacteria; order Peribacterales; family Peribacteraceae; genus Peribacter. The sequence goes on along the minus strand of CAYOLJ010000070.1, from coordinate 5,242 downwards.
GACACAACCCAGGAGAACTCACCGTAGACGTGGGTGGAGTGGGATACCGTGTGCTGGTGCCCTTGGATGTTTGGGAACACGTAGAGGAAGGTGACACCACGAGACTCTGGATTTCAACATTCGTGCGCGAAGATCGCTTCGATCTCTTTGGATTCCTGACAGCACAGAGCCGCGTGTTCTTCGAGAAGCTCTTAGGTATGGCCGGCATCGGCCCACGCATGGCACTGGAGATTTGTAGTGTGCCACGCGGACTCATTAGCATGGCCATTCGAGAAGGTGAAGCCTCTCCCCTCACCTCCATCAAAGGCATCGGAAAGAAGACGGCAGAGACGCTGCTCGTAGAACTGAAATCACTCGCCGAGAAATTTCCTGCACTCTTCACCGAGAGCGTGGGAGGGATCGTGCAATTTGCGATGGACCCCGATGCCATTGCCGCTCTCGAGGCCCTCGGCTACGACGCGCCCACCATCACCCACACACTCAAGTCTCTTCCTGCCGACCTCGCCACAACCGAAGACCGCGTGGCCGCAGCTCTCCGCTCCCTCTGATCTCCCATGCTCGACCTCTCCGTCACACAAGCACTGGCAAAAGCGATCACCCCCTCATTTGGTGTTCCTGATCAGGAGCTGAGCGCTCTACGTACCGGCGTGCGTCGTTACGCGCAGGAGTGGCTCAAGGAGCGCGAAAAAGGACAGCACTCCTGGTCGATGGCTCCCTACGACAAAGACACTGTGCAAGCGGTGAAGGAGGTGGCGATCTGGGCGAAAGCCGAACGCATTCGTACTGTCGTCTGGGTGGGAATCGGCGGATCGAGCCTCGGCCCCAAAGTGATACAGGAGGCGTTCGAGACACCCGAGACACTGGAGTTCATCGTTCTGGACTCCATCGATCCTGCCTTCGTCGAAACCGTACTCAAGATCGTTGACTGGCGCTCTACATTGCTCGTCGTGGCAAGTAAATCGGGCAGCACCTTAGAGCCCATGAGTCTCTTCTTCACCTGCTACGAAAAGATGAAGACCGTCCGCGGGAACAATGCGGCACGTTACACCATTGCCCTCACCGATCCCTTCGGAGGGCCCCTGCGCAGCTTCTGTCTTGAAGAAGACATTCGCATGCTCACCATTCCCGCAGACATCGGCGGGCGTTACTCCATCTTCACACCCGTGGGACTGTTGCCGCTGGCACTACTCGATGCGAACATCGAGAGCTTCGTGCGAGGAGCGAAGGAAATGGACACCCTCTGTCAGAATACCTCCATTGATGAGAACCCGGCCGCCCTGCTCGCTGCCGTGCAGTATTTGCTCGATTTCAAACGCGGCTACTCCATCCGCGTCATCATGCCCTACTCCCAGCGCCTCGCTTCCATCGCCCGCTGGGATCAGCAGCTGATTGCCGAAAGCCTAGGCAAGACCGAAACGAAGAACCCCATTCCGGCTGCCGCCATCGGCACGCAGGATCAGCACTCACTGCTACAGCAGTGGATGGCCGGACCAAGGGCACAGTGGCTGCTCTTCATTCGCGAAGAGGAGAAGCCACGCGTCTACCTGCCGGAACACCTGCCAGAACCCTTTACGCATCTGCAAGGCAAAACCTTCGGCCAGCTCCTCGATGCGTGCGCTCTGGGCACGGCCGCTGCGCTCACCTCCGTCAAGCGACCGCACGCCACTATCACGCTTCCGCGTCTCGATGAACGTCATTTAGGACAGCTCTTCTTTCTGCTGCTCGCTGAGGTCGTTTTTCTCGGCAAGCTCTACCGGCTTGACATATACGGGCAGCCCGCTGTGGAGACCGGTAAGAAAATCACCAAGGATCTGCTGCTCAAGGGCCGATCGGAGTAAGTGATGCAGAACACACTAGTTCTGTGTGCCCGTACACTTTCCAATAATTTGCTCTGCCGCTATCCTCGTCCCTGTCTTATCTTCTACGCCTCTGACTATGGCCAACGCCGTTACCGACGCAACATTTCAGGCAGACGTTCTGCAGTCACCGCTCCCTGTGCTCGTTGATTTCTGGGCACCATGGTGTGGCCCCTGCAAAATGATGGGTCCGATCATCGATGAGCTCGCCACAGAGTATGAAGGCAAGGCAAAGATCGTGAAGCTCAACGTCGACGAGAATCCCGAAACACCCGGACAATTCAATGTAATGAGCATCCCCACGTTCGTCATGTTCAAAGAAGGAAAGCCCGTTGCAACGTTCATCGGCGCCAAGCCCAAAGAGAGCGTGAAGAAGGAAATCGACAATGCCATTAGTTAATCTATGACCGCCTTTCTCGGACTCGTCGGCATCGTCTGCTCCATTTTGCTTGTGAAGTACCGTGAGAGCGTGTCAGAGATGATTGGCGTGGGCAAGTGGATGGAATACTTCGGCGGCGTGTACAACGTCATCATCCTCACAGCGGTGATCCTGTTCTTCTTCTCGGTAGCGGCGCTCACAGGCACACTCGATTTCTTCCTCACACCCGTTCGTTGGCTTCTGCCCACCCCCTCACCAGACACGTCTCTCAACATGTCCTAATATAAAAAACCTAATGCATATTTCTTCGACTTCTTCCTTACACGATCTGGGCAGAGTTCCCTTGTTCCAGTATTATGCGCGAAGTGGGGCTGTAGCTCAGTTGGTAGAGCACCTGCTTTGCAAGCAGGGGGTCAGGAGTTCGAATCTCCTCAGCTCCACCATCCGGCTTCGTCCGGCTGTACGCAGCCGAGACTACGCCGTGATTGACCAATGGAAGGGCAAAGCCGGATGCCGCGGCGTAGTTCGAACGATAGTGAGAACGAAGCCAGGCAATTCGAATATCATCCAGTATCGTCCATCAAGTAATAAAACTCACGTTACCACCTTCTCCAAAGCCCCCTCTTTTACTGCTCTCTTCAGTTCCATTCCGATCCGTTCTCCCACACTCATTGTCTCGCCGTAGAGGTAACGGGCATAGGGGGTCGCGAACGTGCCCGGAGAACCAGGGATGCGCAAGCTGACATCGAAGATGACGATGTCTTCTTTGCCCTCTTCGGCAACAACGGCCCCCTGCAGTGCAAAGGGACCGATAATGCCCTTACCACTGGGGTCAAGATTGTTCGGAAGCTTCTGTGTGGCCTGTACGAACTTCTCGCCGAGGTCGAAGGCTTTTTCGAGGATGGACTCCTTCACCGTACAGGCAATGTGACCGGTCTCAATCATCTTGAGTGGAATACCTGCCTTGAGAGCCTTTTCCTGCTCCGGTGCCGTCATACGCAGAAACCCATCGAGGTTGGTCTGGCGCCGCGTGTCCGTCCCCAGAAGTTCCAGCTCACCGGAGAGTGGTGAGTAGAAGAAGTTGAAATTTACGGGTGCTCCGACGATAAATTCCTCAATCGGTGCCTGACGCCACTTGGCCGATACCTTGCCTTCTTTCTCCAGCCGGGAACCCTCGGCCTCCCACGATGCCTTGTCGTCGGCGACGAAGAACGCCCGCTCGTAGCCACGCTTGGCTTCCGCCGCTTTTACCAACACCGGTCGGTCGATGTCTTCGGGCTTGGCAAAAATTTTCGGCGTGCGAATGCCCGCATCGTGGAGCAGATGATACTGATTGTACGATTGATCACGTTCTTCAATCTTCACGAACGTCCGCGAACCGAAAATTGGAATTTGAAAATCGGTCTCGATCTTGGAATAGTCAGAAAAGTACACCCAGAAGTAACGATTATGGACGAAGATCGTATTCAGACTTTTCAGCTTCTCTTGGACATCTTTCTTCAGCACATCCTCAAACTTCTCAACGAGAATCACCTCATCGACGCAGCCGCGTGTGTCTCGCGTTTTGTAATACTGTGAAAAGGTTTTCTCGCGCCCCTTCCTCGCAACACAGACTGTTTTGAACCCGTGCTTCTTCGCTCCGTGACAGACATCGAGCGCGCTGTGACCTCCGAGCACACCGACAGTGATATTTTTTGGATCGTAGCCTTTGAGGAGAGAAGAAATATCCATATACGGAAAGTGTAGAAGAAAAGGAACGAAGAACCAATTGCCCCACTCCTAGCCCAACACTTCGTCGAGCTTGCCCTGCTCAATGGCCTGCTTGATGTCACGCGCGATGCGCCGACCGGTGCTCATAGGCTCGCTGTACCGCAGTGCCGTGTAGGGCGACCCCTCCACAAAAGGATTGGTGCCGGCTACGATACGGGCCGAAATTTCGAAGACGAAGATTTGGAGTTTACGGGTGACGATGCACTCCAAGCAGAAAGGACCGAAGAGACCTTTACCTGCCTTGAGGTGTCGACTCTGCTCCACCACACGCTCCCCCATCTCAAAGAACTTTGGCAGCATCGACTCACGCACGACGACCGGAATATTCCCGACAATGGTGTAACTCGTAAAGATATTGGCTGCGAGCTGATCCTCGGCACGAATGCGACCGATGGAATCGGCATTTGATTCGTAGCGCTTGTCGAAACTCATAATCTCGAGCTCCTTGGTGATGGGCGAGTAGAAGTAGTGCACGTAGAGCGGCACACCCACGATGTACTCCTGCAGAGCGTACTCATTCTGATCCGGATACTTGCGGTTCTTCACTTCGTGGAACTGCTCCGGTGTCTTGGCAATGAAGTACCCGAACCCACCCGAAGCTCCATGGAATTTGACGATCACAAGACGATCAATATCTTCGGGCTTTTTGAAGAGCCGCGGCATCTGAATCCCCGCTTTCTCGAGCCATTGGCGCTCCAGCGATCGATCGCTCTCCCACTTGAGAATTTCTTTAGTGCCGTAGTACATGGCCTGTGTCTTCATCACCCGCTCCGGACCCAGATACGCCACGAAGGAACCATGTGGAATGACGATGGCGTTGCGGCGGATGAGCTCCTCCTCCAGCTCTTCGTTCCACTCTGACCAATCATCAACCATGAGTATTTCGTCGGCCACATCGTAACTTTGGTAGGGTCGTTCCGTGCCCTTCTTGCAGATGACCAGATTGCGAAGGCCCTCGTCGCGCGCGCCTTTCAGAATCTGCAAGGCCGAGTGGCTGCCCATGGTGGCGATGCAGTAGTCTTTGGAGTTTGTAGAGGCCGGCAGAATGGGTTTCAACTTTGCCATGGTATTTTGAGTAGCTTATCAGGATTTTTTTATAAATCAAGTTCGTTTAATGCAAGGATTCCTTATTCAAACCGGAATTCTCTCCGAGAATTGACGAATAGAATATTATTCTTATAGTAACTTTATGGTCGTCCTGCAGGGGCATGTACGTATCATGCTGAGGAGAGCGAGC
>CAYOLJ010000069.1:0-6605 GCA_964404805.1 uncultured Candidatus Peribacteria bacterium | reverse complement strand
TGATATCGACGCCGGTTGCCGCTTCGAATGCCGTGATGTTGCGCCCCTCTTTGCCGATGATCTTGCCTTTCACATCGTCAGAAGGCAGCTGCACCACCGTGGCGGTGGATTCCGTTGCCACTTCTGAGGCGAAGCGCTGCATGGCCTCGGCGAGCAGATTCTTCGCTTCCTCCTCAGCCTCTTCTTTGAATTGCTTGCGTACGAGCTTGGCCTGACCGGCGAAGAAATCCGAGAACTCATGAACGAGCTCTTCTTTAAGTTGCTCCTTCGCCTGCTCCTGCGTGAGCTTGGCGACTTTTTCGAGTGCTTCGCGATGCTTGGCGCTCGCAGTGACCAGTTCTGTCTTGAGCACAACTACCTCTTCTTCCTGCTTGGCGATGTTTGCGCGCTGACGCTCCAGCTCGCGAACTTTTTCGTCGAGTGTCCTTTCTTTTTCCTCCAGCCTGCCTTGCTCCTTCTCGATCTTCGCTTCCGATTCGGTGGCCTGTGCTTTCGCCTCCGAGACGATCTCTTTGGCAATCGCGCGGGCTTCGACTTCGGCGGTTTTAATCTGACTCTGCGCCTGCCCGATATGCAGTTTCAGTTTTTCGATCTCTTGCTCTTTCTTGTTGATCTCGGTCTGCAACGAAGCACTGACATGTTTGCCTTTGTTAAACCAGAACCAGCCAGCGAGTAAGCCGACACCGCACCCAGCGAGGAGTGCAAGGAACACAATGGTGTAGTCCATAGTAATCTAGGGAACAGGGAAATACCCTGCTCCTACCTTGAGCTTCTTACCTGTCTCTCCGTAGAAGAAGGAGAGAGTGTGCCATCAATGGAGAAGAGAGCGTCACAGGGGGAGAGTTCGAAAGGAAGGGAGCAGAGGGGAAAAATGCGTGTAACGGTAGGAACTCATATGGAGTTCTGCTCTATTATATCGGATGATCCCACTCGTGCGAAGAGAGAAAGTCGAGGCTTTACGAAGCCACCGTGTCATTCTCAAGCCAAAAGGAACGGTTGACAGAATCTATGTATGTGTTGAATGTTTGTCTTACCCCCTCGCCCCCCTCCGAACCAGCCGCACACCCGCCACGGGGAGGGTGGTTCTTTCAAGCTTCGTTAGTGAAAATCTGCAGAATTGGCCTTCACTCTCCGCATGGGGAGAGGGGCAGGGAGAGGGGAGTGTTCCACTTGATTACAGAACCTGTTTCTCCCCATCCTCAAGCCAAAAAACAGTTGTCGATCGCATTTCATTCGCATGAAGCTGCTGCTCTGGCGCTCGTTGTGCGCTGCAATGGATCCCTTTGAGAACCCGCAGTTTCCTGCGCCGGCTTGCCATGACCCTGCTCCCCGCAGGTGCGCTGCTCTGCGTGTGTTCGGGTCATCCCGCGCACAGGGTTTTCGCGGATGAAGCTGGTTCGGTGGTCGTGAGTGAAGTGATGTGGATGGGATCCGATCTCTCTACCTCCGACGAGTGGGTGGAGTTCGCGTGCCGGGGAATGAGCGATTGTGATTTGAGTGGCTGGACTCTCACGAGCCTCAAGAGCACAGGGGAGGAGACTGTGATCCATACGTTTGCCACAGGTGCGATTCTTCCGGCCGGTGATGTACGCGTTGTGAGCAACTATCCGGCGGCGTCTTCGCGGCTTTTATCAGAGCCGTGGATCACAACGCCATCGATGAGCCTGCCGAATACCAAGTTGCTCCTGCGGCTTTATGATGCCGACGGTGTGGTCCGTGACGAGGTTGATGACGGTGTGGGCAATCCCTTTGCTGGAGCCAATACATCCGGCAATCCCAAAGCCAGTATGGAGCGCCTCGATCTCGCGGTTCCGGGCAACAGCGTCGAGAACTGGCAGACGGCAACTCTGTCACTCGGATTCAAAGAAGATGCGCCCATCTTCGGCACGCCGGGATTTTTGCGTGACTCTTCTCCCCCTTTGGCATCTTCGGCTTCCTCGGCATTTTCAGTTTCCTCCTCTTCCTCCACAGGTTCATCAATCAGTTCCGTACAGTCTTCTGTCAGTTCCGGTTCCTCTCCCTCCATCTTCATCACCGAAGTTCTCGCAAATCCCATCGGTGCGGATACCGAAGAGTGGATCGAAATCGCCAATCTGGGAGCCACTTCCGTCGATATCGTCGGTTGGATACTTGATGACGGAAATTCCTCCGCGGTGTACACGATCCTGCCGCGGTCTGGCTCCGGATTTTTTCTGGCACCGGGTGAGCACTGGTCGTTCCGTAAATCCGTCACGAGCCTCCCACTCGATAACAGCGGCGAGCGCGTGAGTCTGATGAACAGTTCGCAACTCATCGATGCGTGGGAGTATCCTTTGGCGGCGGAGGAGGTGAGCTTCGGACGGGACAAAGATCCGCCTTACGCGCTCCATGCGTTCTGCGTTCCGAGTGAAGGCCAGCCAAATGTTGTCGCATCACTCGCAGTGCGCATCCTCATTCAGGATGCCGGATCAGCTTCGATTGGTAGTGCATTTGTTCTAGGCGAGGAGCGCGTATCGATCAACCTGCAAGCCGCTGCCGGAGCCGGTTCCCTCGCTTCTGCCGTGTGTACGTGGGACTACGGCGACGATGCGGTGAGCAGTGCCTGCAATCCGCCGTCGCATACATTCTCGGACCCCGGTGATTACACGGTGCGTCTGACGGTGCGCGACTTCTGCGGAGGCATTTCGGTAAGCACTCTCAGCGTGACCGTGCTCCCGAAAGAACAACCACAATCCAGCTCCTCGAAATCTTCTGCTTCTTCATCTTCTTTTTCCTCTTCCTCCTCTATTTCTTTTACTTCCTCTATTTCCTCTTCCTCTTCGTCATCTGTTCACATCGAAACAGGTGTCATCTTAAACGAGGTCATGATGACCGGCGATGAGTGGATCGAACTTTTCAATCCGACCGACCACAAAATTTCCCTTGCCGGTTGGATGCTCGATGACCTGAAAAACGGCGGTAGCAAGCCATATATTCTCCCTTCTGGCACGGTGCTACAGGCAGGGGAGTATCGGATTTTTTCAAAGAGCGAAACCAAGCTTCAACTCAATGACACAGGTGATGATGTAGAGTTCATCGCGCCCGATAATTCATGGTCCGATCACGTTACGATTCCGAAACTAAAAGCAGGAACATCGTTGAGTTTCTGCAACGGGGAATGGAGAACCTCCGATCCCACGCCTGGGTTACCCAATACGTGTCAGACAACTCTGCCATTACCAGTCTCATCCGCCGCGAGTGCAAAGAAATCTGTCGTCGTGAGCACGCCCACATTTTCACGAACGAAGTACGTCATCGCCACGATTTCTTCTGCTTCATCTGTTTCTTCTGTCTCACTTGCCCACCGTAGCCTTGGCGAAGGTGGGTCCGGATCCCTCCTCATGACCTTCGTGGGGTCCGAGCTGCCCGCCTCTCTCACGGTGACGGGCGAAGACCGCCAGCAGTCCGCCGTGCCCGAAATGGGCATTCTGGGGGTACTTTCGAGTGTCGGGGTGTCTCTACTTTGGCTTAAGAGAAGGCTTTAGGCTCCATTGAAGAAAAAGGCGATTTTTGGTACAATAGTGAGATTTATGACACAAAAACTTTTTCCGAATTTTGAGCCCGAAAGGCTGCGTGAAGCGCGGCTGATTTTCAAAGATGGTCCCGAGAAGCCGGGGGTGCGCAGTGGCAAGGAGATGCGGCAGGACCAAGAGAAGCGGGGGCCCGGATTTATCGAGGCTGCCGCCGCACTCCGTGAAGCTGTGAGAACGCTGAATGATCCCAAGATCAATGAGATGCTCGCGAATAAGGAGACGGCGAAGATGATCGCATCGCAGGTGGAATTGCTTCCGGGGAACAAATCAAAGAAGTGGCTCACTGCCATTGCTCTATCATTCCTGCAGAAGAGCGGCGAAGTATTCACCGGCGAGGGACAGGCCATCAATGCGGCCAAGGACAAGTCTACAATCAATGCGAAAGAGTGCGCTCGGATTCTGCAAGTGACGGTCGATGAACTGAAGGCACAGGAAAAGGCCTACAAAGATGCTGGAGGGGAGGGGGATTTTCCGGGATTCGATGCATCACTGAACGGAGTACTCCGGAAGAAGGCGGATTTCGACACATTTAAGAAGCACTTCGACCAGCTGGTTGATCTTCTCAAAGACATCCTCTGGGCAACCGATGAGGAAATCCAGAAAGTAAACAAGTGGAAAGATAAGCTGACTGCTGCCGGCATTCCCGAGGACAGGCTCAAGCTGTACGTCGATGCTACCGAACCGACTGCGCGCCGTTCAGCACTCCTCAAGATTGTCCGCGAGGCTGGAGGAGTGGAGTTGCTCAGTGGGGATGAACAGCAGAAAGTGAAGGCGGCGATACAGGCAATTGAAAGCAATTTGTCTTCTCTCAATCGTAAAGTAGAAGATCACATTCAGGCACGTTTTGCCGCGCGCGTTCGATATTTAGACCGCCTTGGTGGCAGTAATGCAGGGGCGTTGATTGCTCTTTCGATCAACGATGACGGAATGCTTGCGACAGATTTTTTGCAGAAGAGGTGTGGCATTCTTCTTGGCAGGAAAGAGAACCAGTTGACTGCAGACGAGCAGAACAAGTTGAAAGCAGTCCTCAATCTTTCTAATCCAGAGGTGAAGAATGCTGACTCTGCGGAGGTGAAGGATCTCGAAAAGAAATATCCGGGGGTGGGTGCAAAACTCAAGGAATTTCTTTCTGCTCTCCTGACGAAGGGATGGGTGGAATACGTCACAAAAGTTGATGCGTCAGGCCTTCCTGTCGAAACCAAGAATGCTTTGAAAGACAGTACTCAGAAGGCAGAGATTGTCGCCAATCTCCTGAGTGGCTGGGATACCGAAAAAGCTCGGCAGTACATCGAAGATGCTCTCAAGATTCGAAATCCCGCGGGCATTTCGCTCCCCGCGGAACGATTGCGTGCCCGCATGCCGGATGAGGTGGTGCAGTTGCTTGAGCAGGGGCATTATCAGCCGAGTCCCGGCCTGCTCATTTCGATCGCAAAGCTCAAGGATTTTGGTAAGGAATTGAGGAAGGTTGAGACCGAACTTGGGAACACCAAAGCAGAGGAGAAACTCAATGCTGTTTGGAAGGAATATCCATGGAAGGCTCCGGCAGTGGGATCGGCCATGTGGATCAAGGCCGACGATTTCAATCGGCTTCTTGCGGATATTCATCTGAGAGGAGATGCGGCAGCAGCAACAACTGCAGCTGGTACGACGATTGCGGCGCTCACGCCGATTCTTGATCTCAAAACAATAGATGAAGCAGGGGTGCGCTATTTCTATTTTGATGTTTCGAAGAAAGCAGCTGCCATTCAAAAGATTGGAAAGCTGAAAATCGAATCGGAGGAAATGGAGAAAGGCACTACTCTGGGGAAGAACAGTGCAACGGAGATCGTGGAGTTCGTCACGGAGAAGGCTGCATCGGGAGAAGACAAACTGAAGAACTACCAGCTTCTACTGGATTACATCACTTTCCTGAAATTCACGGATGATGGGGTTAGGGCAGCAGCTGACGCGGATGCGTACCTTAAGTCGATTGAAGGAATCACGAAGAAATCCGATGAGTTCTACATGGTGGACAAGGCCAAATTGATTGAGGCATTGAGTGGACTTGAGGTGGCCGCAGACAGCGCACCACGAAAGATTCATGACAAAATGGTGGAGAGGAATATTCACCTCGATTCGTCTTGGAAAGAGGTCGCAGGCATGCACGCCTCTGAGTTCTGGAAACTCGGCAAGTCCGCAGCGGGACTGTGGGGCGCGTACATCGCTGCACTGCCCCGAAATTTCTGGGATGCCGGTGATGCGGATCTCCTGAAACTTCTTAACCAGCAGGCCTCTCTGAAGAATGGCAAGGCCACACTCGAAACGCTGCTCAAGACATCCTCTGGTGCGGCGCAGTTCCTCGAGACCACGGAAAAAGGTCTCCATGTGCGCAGAGAATCACAGCTCAAGGCGCTCCGCGGTGATCCTGCGGTCTCTCCGCTGGAGCACCAAGAACAGGCCCGTGCGTTGCTCATGGCCAACCAGTACGTGATCGGCCAGCTCGACACGATGGGCTGGAGTATGCGCTCAGGCAGGCTTCGGCAGCTCACGCTCTGGATAGCCATGTTTAAAGGAACAAAAAAGGATCCTGAGGCAGGTCTCAATGAGGCGAAACAACTGTTGCAGGATACTGCAGCACTTGTGACGCCCGAACAGCAAGATGCATTCGTCGATGCTCGGATAGCCAAGATGAACGTAGCCGATAAAGAGGCGTTTCTGGCCTACGCCAACGCGTGTGCGCTTATCGAGAATCAGGAAGGTAGCGACATCCTCTCGCCCCTGCGCCAGCGCGGACTTATCTTGAACCCCCGCGCACTCGACCTGCTGCGGCAGACCAAGGATCCTGCGAATCCTGCACTCAACCTCGCCGCGAACGTGGGCCGCTGGCTCATGGATCCTCCCGCAAAAGTGGGTGCATCTCTCGCTATCGCCCTCGAAGACACGCCCGCCAAGGTTGCCTTTATCACGGCGTTCGTGACAGGCACAGAACAGACGTACACGCATCAGGGTCGCACCGAGAAAGTTTCGGTGATCGATGCACGCATGGCAGTGAATGCCATTCAGCAGCGCCTGCTC
>CAYOLJ010000068.1:0-6610 GCA_964404805.1 uncultured Candidatus Peribacteria bacterium | reverse complement strand
CGATACCTCCCGTCTGTGTAAATCCTCCTCTTACCGCAACAGTATTCGATGCTGTGCCTCCGATAATACGTCCGCTCCCCATTCTTATACCATCCCATCCCACCGTCAGTGATCCCGTTCCCAGGAGGATCGTCCCCGTCATGTTCTGGTTGATCACGAGGCCATTCATATTGGCATTGCTCTTGATCCAGACATTCTTTCCGACCAGGGATGCACCGCTTGAATTGGACATGAAGTAGGCCGTGTCGCTCGCCGTCGGCGCAGCTACTCCCCCGTCACCCCCATTCGTCGCGGACCAGTTGATGGGATTCTCGAACTGGCTGCTATTGTTCATCTGCCCCCTCCAATATCGATCTGCGGCCAGAGCAACCGGGCTAAAAGTCAGCGAAGAGACAAAGAATGAGAGACAAGAAATAGCAAGTCTCTTCTGCAATAGATTCGCGTTCATGGTAATGGTAGGAATAATTTAAGTGATGCGGTCCCAATTGTCGTCCTTCTGGCATAATCTTAAAATTATTTCTTCTTGCACTATTTTTAAATGTTGACATGATCAAGAGGCTAAACTGTCATTGGAAATTGGGCAGATGGACTGCCAACGGGGTCTGCACTAGAATCCTCTCTACATGATTGAGCTTGTCATCTTCATTGTCGGATTCATTTTTGTATCCGGATTCTTGGCGATGATTGATGCAGCAATTTTGAGTGTAGGACCGGCGGAAGTGGAAGTGCTGATTACAAAAAATCGTTGGGGTGCCGTTGAGCTAAAGACACTCCTTAAGCACACCACGCACGCTATCATCGTGATCGTTATTCTGACAAATGTGACCAACATTCTTGGGCCCATTTTGGCTGGAAGAAAGGCGGAGGCCATCTTCGGCAGCAGTGCTATTGGTTTCATTACAGCCATCCTTACGTTTATGACGATCATTTTTTCGGAAATTATTCCTAAATCGATAGGGGCGCACCACGCACCTCGCATCAGCAGAATGGCGGCACCGTTTTTGCGCGCGCTCGTCATCATTTTATTCCCCATTGTCTGTCTTCTGGAGAAACTGGTTCATCTGTTCAAATCGGGAAAAAGGAAAATAGGCACCGAGGAGCAAATCCGCGCACTCGCAAATCTGGGCGGCGGAGCCGGGCATATCGATGCCGATGAGCGTGAACTAATCCACAAGGCATTCGTTCTCAATGATCGTACAACGGCCGAGGTGATGACACCGGCATCCAAGATAGTCTATTGCCACACCGATACAACGATTCGGCGTGCCGCAAAAATAGTCTTTAAACACAGTTATTCGCGTTATCCGATTGTAGGGAGTTCCCTTGATGATATGCGCGGCTACATTCGGAGTCGTGATGTACTGGAGGCTCTGGCTTATGGCGAAGGAGATGCGTCTGTGCTCAGCATCGTCCGCCCTATTTCTCAAGTGAAGGGTGAAATGCGCTGTGACGACCTTCTGCATTTCTTAAGAAAGAGCATGGCTCAGCTGGCAATCGTTGTGGATGGCGGCAAAACTATTGGACTGGTGACGCTCGAAGACGCACTGGAGGAATTGGTCGGCAGTATCGCGGATGAAAATGACGAGATGGAGCAATCTCCATAGATGGACAGAGGAGCCCGCAGGGCGACGAAAGGAAAGCAAACTACACCTGAACTTATAAGGGCATCAGGCGATTAGGACTACTACAGATATTTTAGACATCAGCTTTTGCAGACCGTGCTAGAGCAGCTTCTAAAGCTGCTACAAAAGAACCAGCTGTTGAATTGGCTACCGCTTCTACAGCCTTTACATCAACTCCCATTCCAGGAGTAGTAGCTGCATAGCTTACCGGTGCTTTCAATGTAGGAATTAGTGCTTGTACATCTGCACGAAAAGCTTCTGACACACCAGGAAAGACCTCTGGAATTTGTGCAGTTAATCTCTCTATCTCACTAGCAGCTTTATGTCAATTACAATTACATATTGTCAAACACATACAATATGGCTTCCATAGGCCATATAGTAGATGGTGGGCGAGGGTGGAATTGAACCACCGACCGCAGGCTTATAAGTCCTGTGCTCTAACCAACTGAGCTACTCGCCCATGATGTGAAGTACCGAACCGATTGTCTGCCCGCCGAAGTCTCAAAGGGCGAAGGCGGGAGCTACTCGCCCGATCATGCGTTCACTATAGCATTTTTTGTATGAATTCCCGTGCCTCGCTCTTCTTCGTAATCTCGCCGCGAACCTGCGCTTCGTGAAGGGCCTGAAGCACCTCGCCAACCTTCTCGCCGGGTGTAAGACCAAGTATCTCCATAATCTCGTCACCGGAGAGAAGCTGCTTTGGGGGTCGTGGGTGCGCATCGAGGAAGTGGTGGTAATCCTGCAAAATCTCGCCGTAGAGGGTGAAATCCTGCGGATCTGTGCCAGCGATATCGAGCCAGAAGAGCTGCAGGAGTTCATGGAACCACGGGTGGAAGTACCAGTGGGATTTGCGTTCCACAGTCATCTCGGCAAAGAACCCCATCATCATGTGGTGCGCCACGAGCCAGTGGATCTTGCGCATCCGGTGCCCGGTCGCCTGCAGTCGGTGCAGAGCACTGTCGGTGAGATCTGCCGAAACGGGAGCATGTTCATCGAAGCGAATACGCTCCTTCGTCTCAAAAGTCACCGCCTTGCCGCAGTCGTGAAAAAGCGTCGCCCACCGCACATCCGGCCCGTGCTCGGGCAGAAATGCGCGTAGAGCCATCATGGTGTGATCCCACACGTCACCCTCGTGGTGGTAATCCTTGGGTTGAGCAATGCCCTTGCATACGAAGAGTTCAGGAATGAGATAACTCAAGATCCGCGTCTCCCACAGATCTTCAAATGCCCGATCGGGATGTGGGCCAAGAAGCATCTTCTCCAGTTCTCTTAAGACTCGGCTGCCCGAGAGCGACTCCACCATCTGCGCCTGTTCCTGCAGAGCGCGATACGTACCGGGATGGTACTGGCCGTCGATGAGCGCTCGAAAGCGGATGCCACGCAGAAGCCGCAACGCATCGTGCTTGATGCGCACCGCGGGATCACCGATGAAGCGGATGAGCCGCTCCTGCAGATCCGCCTCGCCGTGAAAGGGATCATAGAGTTCCCGAGAGATGGGATTCCAGTACAGAGCATTGATGGTGATATCGCGCCGCGCGGCATCCTGTTCCCGTTTGCCGAACACAACGGATTCGGGGTGACGTCCGTCAGAGGCCTCGTCATCTTCACGGAACGTCGTTACCTCCATGTTGAGTCCCTTGATGCGCACAATCACGCTCCCGAACTGCTCGCCTGTGGAACCGACAGTATTGGGAAAAAGGGAGCGCACCTGATCGGGCAGCGCCTCGGTGGCAATATCGATATCCTCCGGAATCACATCCATTGCCATCTCACGCACACCGCCGCCCACCCACCACGTGTCGAAGCCGGCCTCCGTCAGCTGCTCCACAATCTTGTAGGCAACCTCCCCTTGCTTGGTCGCAAGGGTACGCGCGGCGATGTCCTTCGTAATCGGCACGGGTGGTACACTACCATCAATGTTCCTTCCCTTGAACTTTGCTGTCGCCCCTCGGCTGTGCTCGGGGCAACTCGGAGATACGCACTGTTCGCTTACTTTGTGATCACTATGCTGCAATTTGCGGTTGCCGGCACTCCCCTCTCCACTCCCCGACCCAGTGGAACGGTTGAAGGACTTCTGCGTGCCAAGAAGCTCAAGATCGATGCCATGGAGATTGAGTGGGTGCAAAACGTGCCCAAAAACCCCGAGCGGATGGCCGAAATCCGCGAAACCGCAGAGAAGCTAAACATCACGCTCACCGTACACGCACCGTACTTTGTGAATTTAAATTCGCCCGAACGCGCCAAGCTTGCCGCCAGCAAGCGACGTATCCTCGATGCTCTGGCCATGGCCGAGCTCTGCGGGGCCAGCTCCGTGTGCGTGCATGCCGCGTTCAATCTGGGGCTTGCACCAAAGAACGTGTACGACAATGTACTTCGTGCAACCGAAGACATCATGAAGCACAAGTCCAAACTCTTCCCTCATGTGAATCTGGCATACGAGACCATGGGCAAACCCACGCAGTTCGGCACGCTTGAAGACGTACTGAAGATCAGCGCAGCATTCGGCAATTATCCCTGCGTGGATCCCGCACACATGCACGCCCGCACGAATGGTGAGATCAACTCAACAGCCGAGTGGAACGACATGTTCGACCTGTACGAGAAAATCCTCGGCAAGAAGGCACTGAAGAACGTCCATATGCACTTTTCGGGTATTGCCTACACGGCGAAGGGCGAGCGCAACCACTTGCCCCTGCAGAAGAGCGACGCCAAGTGGAAAGATTTTCTGAAGGTCCTCAAGAAGCGCAAGATCGAAGGCGTGGTGGTATGCGAATCACCGCTCTTAGAAAAGGATACTCTGCTTCTGCAGAACACGTTCACACGCCTCTGATCCATCGGTATACTTTCGGCAACATTCCCTTTTCCTTCCATGAACATTGCCATTAACGGGTTTGGACGCATCGGTCGTCAGGTATTGCGTATCATTCTTGAAAAGCACCCGGAACTCACCGTCGTACTCATCAATGACCTTTCGCCCAATGACATTCTGGGGCATTTATTTCAGTACGATTCGGTCTATCGCAAGTATCCGGGAACAGTGGAAACGAACGACAAAGAACTGATCGTGGATGGAAAGAAGATCCGCATGACAGCGGAAAAGGATCCTGCGGCCCTGCCACACAAAGAGATGAAGGTCGACGTCGTGCTGGAGTGTACGGGCGCGTTCCGCAAGCGGGAGGGTGCCGCACTGCACTTAAAGAGCGGCGCGAAGAAAGTGATCCTCTCCGCACCAGGAAAGGGTGAAATTGACGGTACCTTCTGCATAGGCGTGAACGAGGATTCCTATGATTCTGCCAAGATGGATATCATCTCCAATGCCTCGTGCACCACCAACTGTCTCGCGCCGATGGCCAAGGTGCTCCACGACGCCTTCGGTATCAGGCAGGGATTCATGACCACAATTCATAGCTACACCTCAAGCCAGAAGATCGTGGACGGACCAGACAAGGATTGGCGACGTGCGCGCGCCGCGGCTATCAACCTCATCCCGACGAGCACTGGGGCGGCCAAGGCGGTCGGTCTCGTGTTGCCAGACCTCGCCGGCAAGCTGGATGGCATGGCCGTACGTGTTCCTACGCCAACAGGAAGTCTTACGGACCTCACCTGCGTTCTCGGCAAGGAGGCGACGGCCGAAGCGGTGAATGCCGCATTCAAAAAAGCAGCCGAAGGTCCGATGAAAGACATTCTCGGCTATGAAGAAAAGCCGCTCGTACAGCAGGATTATGTAGGTGATCCGCGCAGTTCCATCGTGGACGCGGCGTACACGAGCGTACAAACAGAGAACGACGTCACGTTGTGCAAGACACTCGCGTGGTACGACAACGAGTGGGGGTACAGTAATCGCCTCGTCGAGCTGGCCGCGTTTATCGGAAAGAAACTCTAATCCGATGAATTTTTCGCTCTCCCCTTCTGTGCTGGAACTTCTGCCGACGCTGCGCGTTGGCGTACTCTGCGTGAAAGGGGCATCAAATAATAAGGCACATCCTCAAGTCGAGACGCTCCTGCGCGATGCGGAAACCGGACTCAGGGCGAGGCTCACAGATGAAACGTACAAAGAGCATCCACACATTGTGCAATTCTTCGAGGCACATCGCGCTTTTGGCAACAATCCCAAGCGGTACTACCCTTCGCACTTCGCGCTCGCCAAGCGTGTACTCAAGGGCGGAGCACTCCCCTCCATCAATACACTAGTCGATCTCTACAACGTTCTCTCACTACGACACCTCTTGCCCGTCGGAGGAGAAGATCTGGATCACTGCAGCGGCGATATCGTGCTCGATCGCGCCACAGGAGCAGAGCTCTTCGTCGGACTTGGCGGCACGCAGAATGATCCGCCTGCATCTGGCGAAGTAGCCTACAAAGATGACGAAGGCGTGATCTGTCGCAAGATGAACTGGCGCGAGGCAGATCGGACGAAACTGGCCCAGCAAACGACGAACGCCGTGCTCGTCATTGAGAGTCTGGATGTGTCCGATCCCCTCCCCGCAATCCTCGAAGAACTGCAAGTCCTCGTCGCGCAATATTGCGCAGGCGCAACGACCATGCATGTCCTCGACCGCGAAACACCAATGACGGATCTGTGATCTTCTGCTTCTGCATGCACATCGTTTCTCCGTCGAGGACGAACTGCATGCGGTGGCAATGCAACGGCAAACCTCATTTTTTCTTCTCGTCCTTCTCATCCACCACCTCCGCATCCACTACTTTCCCTTTCTTCCCTTCCTTACTTTCCTTACCTTCCTGCCCTTCCTTACCTTTCTTCTGCGCCTCTTCGTAGACGAGCTTGCCGATCTCCATGGCCTCGGTGCTCAGGGCCTCGGTGGCCTTCTTGATTTCTTCCACAGTTGCATCTTCTTTCTTGAGCACGTCCTTTACTTCGCTCATGCGGGTGTTCACCTTCTTTTTGAGGTCGTCGGGGATCTTGGCATCATGCTCGCGCATCTGTTTCTCGAGGTTGAATACGATCGCGTCGGCCTGATTGCGCT
>CAYOLJ010000067.1:0-6685 GCA_964404805.1 uncultured Candidatus Peribacteria bacterium | reverse complement strand
GAGGATCGCGCTCACGGATAAGCAGCCGGATGGGTTGGGTAATGATGTATTAGAGAAGGCACGGGTCGTCGTGCTCGAAGAGTGGAGGTTCCTCAAGCGCAATTCATTCGTTCCTGTTGAGGGCGCTAAGCTTGATACGGGTCGTCTGTCATTTCTGGCGAACAAGTATCTTGATATCAAGCGCGTGATCGCCAATCGCCGCATGAATACGCTTACGAAAGGCGTGCAGGAATCTGATCCTGCGAAGCTTCTTGCAGGTGTGCAGCAGATCGAAGCGGATATAGCGAAGAACGAAAGCCCGCAGAAAGTACAGCAGCTTACGACGCTGCTCGGCGAACAACTGCCCAAAATTGCAGGAGTGGTGGATGCGCATGTCAATGTCGCACTCACGTCGGGCAAAGACCAAAATATCGTGAAGGCGATGGATGTGGTGCGCAACGAACTTGCGCTCCATGCACGCAGGACGTCAGCAGAAACACCGCGTCGCGAAGGGGAGCTGCGCACTGCATATGCTGCACTCTTGAATGCACTGCGGTCCCTCACTGAGGCTGCTTGTGTTTCGGCCAGTACCGGCAAAGTCGAAGTGGGTACGATGGATGCGGCGTTCAGGATGTTGGATCAGGAAGAGCAACAGCTCAAGAGCGCGCCGCAGGTGGCCATGCTCGTGTCGGCAAAACAACCGGACGGTACGTGGACGCAGAAACGCATCCCGCAGATTCCACTCAACTGCCAAGAGAGACTCCGAAGTATCGGTGCGCGACGTGACGAATTGGCAAACAGGCTCTCCATGGTGATCGAGGCCTTGATACGCATGAAAGACACGCTCGATGCGAGTGAGATTGCCCGAACGATCGCACTCATTGATCTCGAGAAGAAGGTGAGCAGTGCTTTGCCCATGGTGAACGAGACGCGCGCCGCAGAGCGCCTCGTGTTACGTGGCCAGCTGGAGGCGATAAAGCCACAAGTTAAAAAGAGCGAAAGAAAGAGCGCGAAGGCAGCCAAAGAAAGTGCACGACTAGATAAAAGTCGCGAAACAATTGCTCTAGAAGAGTTTCTCACTAACGAAATCGATCCTGTTCTTCAGCAGTGCAATGCAGAGACCGCAGATCCTGCAAAGATCAAAGAAATGCGAAAGCCAAAGAACAAAGACAAGCGTACCGCACGCATGACCAAGTTCGATAGCATGCATGTATCACTGCAGGAAAAAATGGCTACTGCACCCACAGACGTACTCAAGACGCGAGTGGACAAAGCTATGAGAACGATTGTGCAGCTGAAAATACGCTATCGTCTGCCCAAAGAGAACAAGCAATGGATAGAGGACGAAATGAATTTACGCTCCAGCGATGTTGATACGCTCATCAATAATATTGATAGTGCAACGAGTAAACATGATTTGCAGGAGGCGATAACACAGGCGAAGAAGTATGGCGTGGCGATTACCGAATGGGCATCAACGGTTGATGCCGCCGCGTACGATACGGATAAGGTGGTCGAAAAATTCCAGAAGAAACTCGCAGATGCCGTACAAAACGGCGAGCAGGTACTGAAGAGGATGTAAGTGCGGCGAGCAAGAGCAGCAGCAGTCGGTAGTTGTAACAGGCCTGTTGAAGGGGGAGGATGAAGGCTGTTTTTCGGCTATGGAGGGCAATTTGCTGATATATAGTAAATATGTTATAATAACCTTGTCGTGGACACACACCAATTCACGCAGACCGTCCGCTCATGCGAGAGTCTCCCCGAGGCTGTGCGTGATCGTGCGTGTGCAATCGGAGAAAAACTTTCGCGTGACGAAGATCGCGCAGAGCTCGCGCAACGGTTGCAACAGGTGGACGAAGAGGTTCGACAAGCCGGAGGAGAAGCACAGCAGGCACTCAGTCATGCAGAGGATCAGGTGGCTGATATCGAACACAAATTCCACCAGACCCGGTCAGAAGAAGAAGAGCACTCTCAAAAGGAGGATGTAATACAGGCAGAGAAAAAACTCAATCATTCGGATCGTTCTTCTCCCTCTCCTTCTTGATGTATTCGCATAGCACCCGCATCGGCGAAGCACGCACGATTTACAAGTTCAATCAACCGCCTTCAGCGTTCGACGATTTTCGCAAGCGCTACTCTTCTGGGTCGCCCGAAGAACAGCGTCAACACGAAGCACGCGAGCGCGGTCAGAAATCTGATATTGACCGGTTCCGCGATACGACCGAACAGGCTCGCAAGTTGCAGGAGCGTGTACAGCAACTGGATCGTGTGCTCCAACAAAAAATTGAAACGCTGGGCAAATCTGTCAGTGCGCAGCCGGCCTTTGAGATGAGTACAGCACTGAAGGCAGAGACCGCCGCGGTGCAGACGCTCGATGCTTACCGCGGAAGACTCGGATTCAGAATTGCGGAATTTAGGCGCTCTCTTGATGGCGTGCAGGGGGGTGACTTGCGACGATTCCATGAAGCGGTGGAGCGACGTGAACGGATTTTGCAGGAAACCGAACAGGTGTTGCGGGAGTACGAGCAGAAGGCCGGTCTCAACAGTCCTCCGATCGAAGTGGCGTCAATCGAGCGCATGTCTCCTGATTCTCTGTCACAAGCAACGGAACGCGTGAAGCCTCCTGTGGAACGTCTCTACCCCTACGGGTGGCGTGACGGACCGGGGCAAGGCGGCAGGCAGCAGCGTCTCATCCTTTCGTTCTCGACCGGTTGGGGTCGGGAACAGAACGCGCTCCCCAACGTTTCGGGTAATCAGGGGGCGATGCACTTGGGGCTTCGTCAGTCCATCATGCTCAATAACATTCAAGGCGCTCGTCCTCTAGGTCAGGAGGGGACCGAACGCGGGTTCGGTGCGAATGACCGCGAGGCCGATGAGATGGGTGATATTCAGCGTTCTCTCGCAGAGATGGGAATCCAGGTCAGACAGACGCCCAACGGCACACTCGTGCGCATCACCTATATACCGGCACATGAGTACATCGTGATCGAGGGCGAGAAAATCTGGGGGCCCATTGGAACCAAGCCGGTACCCGCACAGAATACCGTTGCAAGACGTCCTTCTTTTGCAGAGTGGCAAGAGCGTCGTGACGCAAACAGACGTTCAACCGAACGCGAACCTGTGCAGGGCACCCTGCAGCACATTGCCGAGATCGCGGGCAGAAACTCCGAGGCGCGCCGTGCCTGCGAGCAACTGCGTGCCGACCTGCAATCAACCAGCTTTCGTTGGAGGAACCCGGATCTTCGCGCGGCCGATGAGCTCATCCGCAGACTTGCGCGCAACGAGGGCGTGAGCGATCGGGACATGAATCGCGTGGCGCCGCGTAATCCGCAGCAGCTTTTACGCTTCATCAAAATGGTGCTCGCTGCCGGTGGTGAACCGCTCATGGCACAGGCACCGCGGGTCAAGGAGGGAGGCATGGCCAGTGCCCCGTCAGAAGCCTTCGCTCTCTTCGCTGAGCCGAAGGAAGAACCTGTTCCTGCTGCACGCACAAAACCTACGCCAGAACCCCATACTCCTTCGCTGTTCTCTACGCCGTCACCGAGATCAACGACGCCCAAAAAGGCCACTCCTACTCCGAAGCTCCGACCGAAGACAAAGCCTAAGCCCACTCCCAAAGTCACGCCAGCTGCATCACCTTCTGATGCAGTACCACCCGAGCCTGAGATGCCTCCGGCAGAGCCCATTATATCGTCACCATCGCTTGCGCCGCCGCGTCCTCCTGAATCAGAAAAGAAGATAGAGAAGTTGGATGGAAAGAAATTCAGCGATCTCATTACCTGGAAAACAACCGAAGGGGAAGCGGGCGCAGAAAAAATCTGGAAACAGCGGCTCGATGAGCAGGCGACGCCGAAGCTTCTCGAAGTACTAGGCAAGCTTGATTACCTCGATAAACGCGTGCTCGTGAAAGGAGAGTTTAAGGAATCGGCTGCGGAACTTCAGTTCACTGTTGGTGATCACGAAATTCTCTCACCAACACTCAAAAAAGATCGTAACGACCTCTGGGCAAGAGCTCTTGCGAGCAACTTGAAGATTACTTACGAAAAGGAAACGAAAGAGCCGAAACCTGTGCCTGAGAAGAAACCCGCTCCAGCAACAGTCATCCCCGAAATAAAATCTTCGGAACCTGCACAGTCTGTGCCTGCTCCGATGCCTGAGAAGCCCGCTCCAAAACCGGCGGAACCCGTGAAGCCCGCCCCACCCGCGGCACCGCGGCCTGCTCCTTCCGCAGCTCCCGCACACACCACCGAGGAATTGAAAGCCATGTGTGGCCAGAGCGGATTCTCTATCTATGAGAAACTCCCCAATGTGCTCGATGCAAAGATATTCACCGAGAAACAAATGATGGAAGATTTTGTGGATGTCTTCCACGGGAATGACGCGGGGCTGCGTGTCATCATTAAAAACGGGAAAGTGGATACGGTATTTTTCTGCGATCAAAATAACATGATGATCAGCGGGGAAGGTCTGAGTGAGTCCTTGTCTAAGGCGAACAAGGGGAAAAAAGTCGACGAGCAGTTCCTGAAACAGCTGGTTGTGGATGCGAAGAAAGCGGTGACAGATCTGGCGGCAAAGAAGGCTTCTGAAAAGGCGAAACCCGCTACGAAGGCATCAAAGCCTGAGCGACCTCCTGCTTCGAGGCCTGCCTCCAAGGAGGTGGAAGAAGACGCACAGAAGCGATTACCGTCGCAAGTGAAAACTCTCATCAAGAGGCTCATTACAGACAAGAATCTCGATACACAAAAGATGAAAGATGGAGCGCTCGTGCTCGCGAAGGGTGCATATTCGCTCGAACTGCGCTTGGAGGGAGGAACATGGCAATACATCCTGCATACAAATACGGACAAGACATCCTACTCTGCGAAAAATTTGCTCACCGAGGTGAGCAAATGGGGGCTGTCCGCGCAGCAGAATTACGAGGGATTCATCAAAGTTGTGGAAACGCTGAGCGGGGAGAAGATGCCGGAGCCAGCCGAAGCGAAACCCGCACCGATCACGCAACCAGAGGCAGGACCTGTCGCCGATCTCCCGAATGAATCCCTCAACGAAATGTCCCCCGAAATTGCCTGGCGTCTTATTAATAGCACGCAGGGAGCCGATGAGACGATCAGCAATTCCGTCGATCGCCTCATGAAGATCATCCCGGTTATACAGAGCGTGAAAGGTGACGTCCGTGTCCGGCAGTTTTTGGGACAGATCGATGCTCAGATTTCGTTAAATACGAATTTGGCTGAGACGACCCGTGCGAAGCTCAAGAACCTCCAAAAGGCACTGCAGTAATCGTTCGGAATATTTCGGAATTTTCTCTTTGTGGACCTTGCTTGGCCCATAAGCCTTTCTGTACACTGTGTCCACATTCACCGAAGTCCTTCCACTATTTCAGACGAATAGCGAGGAGGGGCTGCGGTCTTTCGTACGCGAAAGGCTGACGTTTCTCCGCCCTCTGCCCTACCCCCTATTCCTCACCCCATCTCCCATGCTCGCCCCCAGAATCTCCGCCGCCACCGATTCCTTCGATGCCGTCGCGCTCTCTGTTGCCAGCCCCGAAGACATTCTCGCGTGGAGCCGTGGAGAAGTGACCAAGCCCGAGACCGTGAACTACCGCACGCAGCGTGCCGAGCCCGATGGGCTCTTCTGCGAGCGCATCTTTGGTCCCACCAAAAACTTTCAGTGTTTCTGCGGCAAGTATAAAGGTGTGCGCTATGCAGGTGTGGTGTGTGAGAAGTGCGGTGTGGAGGTGACGCGTTCGATCGTCCGCCGCGAGCGTATGGGCCATATCAATCTGGCCGTGCCGGTCACGCACATCTGGTTTCTGCGCAGCTCCCCGTCGCGCATCGGGCTTCTTTTGGACCTGCCCATCAAGACTTTGGAGCAGATCGTCTACTTCGCAGCGTACATCGTGATCTCAGTTGATGAAGATCAGAAGAAAGAAGCCGAGAAGGAATTAGATGCCTCCATGGACCAGCGCAAGAAGCAGGTGAAGAGCGAGTACGATCAGGCCAAGAAGGGCCTCAACGAATCGAAGGCCACGCGTGCTCAGCTGGACGCACTCGACAAGGAGTACGCCGACAAGCTCGAAACGCTCAAGGTCAATCACCGCGAGGCGCTCGATGATCTCAAAAATCTGCATGTGGGGGCCGTGCTCTCGGAACTCAAGTTTCGCGAGGTGAACATGAAGTTCGGTCACGTCTTTCGTGCCGGCACCGGTGCCGAGTCGCTCAAAGAGATTGTGGCGAACATCCAGCTCGACACGCTCTACGAAAATCTTGCCAAAGAGCGCACGCAGGCGAGCGGGCAGCGACTCAAGAAACTCATGAAGCGTATGAAGCTCGTGATGAGCCTGAAGAAAGCCAACATCAAGCCCGAGTGGATGATCCTCACGCGCTTGCAGGTCATTCCGCCCGATCTGCGCCCCATGGTGCAGCTCGACGGAGGCCGCTTTGCCGCGTCAGATTTGAACGATCTCTACCGTCGTGTCATCAACCGCAACAATCGCTTGAAGAAGCTCATGAGTATCGGCGCACCCGAGGTGATCTGTAGAAACGAGAAGCGCATGTTGCAGGAGGCGGTCGATACATTGCTCAATAACTCCGCCCGCGCGGGCAAGACCCTCTTCACTGCCGGTGATCGACGCAAATTGCGCTCACTCTCCGACATGCTCAAGGGCAAGCAGGGCCGCTTCCGCCAGAACCTGCTCGGCAAGCGC
>CAYOLJ010000066.1:0-6747 GCA_964404805.1 uncultured Candidatus Peribacteria bacterium | reverse complement strand
AACCAGCACCACTTCATGGATATCGGATTTTGAGAGTTTGGCATCCTTGAGTGCCGCCTCGCAGGGTCCTGCGGTTCGCTCGATCAAATCTGCAACGAGCGACTCCAATTTAGCGCGCGAGAGCTTGAGCGAGAGATGTTTGGGGCCGGAGCTGTCGGCCGTGATGAACGGCAGACTGATCTCGGTCTGCGTAGCAGACGAGAGTTCGATTTTGGCCTTCTCGGCCGCTTCACGTACGCGCTGAATGGCAATGGGATCTTTGCCCAAATCAACACCCTGCTCCTTCTTAAATTCCGCGAGTATCCACTCCACGATCACCTGATCGAAGTCGTCACCACCCAGATGCGTATCACCGTTGGTCGAAACCACTTCGAAGACGCCATCCCCCAGTGAAAGAACCGAAACGTCGAAGGTACCACCTCCAAGGTCGTAGACGATGATGGTGTGTTCATGCCCCTTATCGAGACCGTACGCGAGGGCTGCGGCTGTAGGCTCGTTGATAATGCGCACCACTTCCAGTCCTGCGATTTCGCCTGCCTCCTTGGTAGCCTGACGTTGAGAATCGTCGAAGTACGCCGGCACCGTGATCACCGCTTTCTCGACTTTGGTTCCGAGGTAGGCCTCGGCATCGCGCTTGAGCTTCTGCAATACCTGCGCGCTCACCTCCTGCGGGAGGAGCTTCTTGCCCTGTACCTCCATCACCGCGCGGCCTTCTTTACCCTCGATGACCGGGAACGGCATGCGTCCGGCCTCCTCCTTCACCTCATCGAACCTGCGCCCAATGAAGCGCTTGGACGACGACACCGTGAGCTTGGGATTCGTCACAGCCTGACGTTTGGCCGTCACACCCACGAGGACCTCGCCGTCATCCTTGTATGTGACGACCGATGGCGTGGTGCGATTGCCTTCTGCATTCGGGATGACGACAGGTTCGCCGCCTTCCACGACTGCCACGCAGGAATTCGTAGTACCGAGGTCGATTCCGATGATCTTGGACATAGTATGGGGGGAATGCGAAATTAGCACTCGCAAGTTTAGAGTGCCAAAGTCCGAAGGTCAAGGAATCATGTACGGTGTTTCTCTTCCCTCCTCTATACTTTCGACATGTTCCTTGATGCAGCCACAATTTCAGTCACCGGCGGTAACGGTGGCAACGGCTGTGTGTCGTGGCGGCGTGAAAAGTACATCCCCAAAGGCGGGCCGTACGGGGGGGACGGTGGACGCGGAGGGGATATCATTCTCGAAGCCAACCCCAACACCGATACTTTGAGCGCCTTCGCCTCCAAGAAACGCTTTGCTGCCCAGTCGGGCGAGGCCGGTCGCGGCAAGAAGTCTCACGGTGCAGATGGCAAACCTCTCGTGCTCTGCGTGCCACCCGGCACCATTGTCACCGATGCAGAGAGCAACGCCCACCTTGCAGATCTGGCCACACCAGGACAGCGGGTGACTGTAGTAAGCGGAGGCCGCGGTGGTTTCGGCAATGCACACTTTAAGAGTTCCGTGCGTCGTAAGCCGGACTTCGCCGAGAAGGGCGAACCGGGCGAGCACCGCACAGTGAAACTCGACCTCAAACTCGTGGCCGATGTGGGGATCATCGGGTACCCCAGCGTCGGCAAATCCACACTAATCTCCGTCGTGAGTTCTGCCCGCCCCAAGATCGCCGCCTACCCTTTCACCACACTCATCCCCAATCTCGGTGTCGTCCGAGCCAAAGATCGCGGCTTCATCCTCTGTGATGTACCCGGGCTCATCGAAGGTGCGAGCAAGGGAAAGGGCCTCGGCGACCAATTCCTGCGTCACATCGAGCGCTGCGGCATCCTCATCCACCTCTTAGATCTTTCGCGCGCACTCTTGCCAGACGGCACATTCGACCCTCAGGCACTCATTGCCGATTACCGCGCCATCCGCCGAGAGCTCTCGGCGTTTTCGCCAAAACTGGCAAAGAAGAAAGAACTCATCGTCCTCAACAAATCAGACCTGACGACTGCCTCCCTGCTTGCGCTCATGACGGCGCTCAAAAAAGCGAAGGTTCCCGTACAGACGAGCATATCGGCTGCAACCAAGCAGGGTACCGATGCCCTCATGACAGCGATGCTTCCTCTGGTCCTGAAAGCCCGTCAGATGGCCTCACGCACACCAAGCGCTTCACGGTCGATCCCCACACTACGCCCACAGGCATCTGCTGCAGGAATGCGAGAGTACGCCGTGGAGGTGAAGAGAGGTGGGCTCTTCGTAACCGGCAAACGGCTTGAGCAATTCACAACCATGACGAACTTTGAGAGTGTGGGTGGACTCAAGCGTTTTCGTGACGTGCTGCAGAAAATCGGGCTCCTCTCGACAGTGGAACGCCACCGAAAGAAGGGAGCAAAGGTATACATTGGCCAGACGAGAGTCGATACACATCTATAGAAATTGCAATCCTATTGAATTTTTTCAAGGCGTTCTAAATTATCGGGGGTTTCTGTGCTGTACGATGTATAAAACCTCTCCCTCCTACCTATGCACCATCGTCATTCACTCATAGATCTCTCGATCGGCGTCCTCATGCTTCTCGTTGTCAGTGTCCTTGCAGGAGCACTCCTGACGCGCACATCCTCGGCGCCCAAAGTTCTCGCGCAGTCCACGACCTGCACCAATGATCCAGGAACGACATCCAAGACTGAAAGCGGCATCTCATATCGCTGGTTGGGTTACCCTGACTGTCGGTGGGAACAGCTCACCGATGACCCGTTCGTTCCGAGCAACAACACCTACTGCTGTCTCTCGAATGGCGATACCGCCCGCTGTACCGTTCTGCGACCAGGCGTGGCCTGCGCGCCCAATGCTCTCGAAACGGATGTTCGTCTGTTCTCAGGGTACGCCGATAACCAAGATGCTTGCGAAACCCAAAGAAGAACGGGCTCCTGCTCCATACAAGTGATGTCGAGTAGCGCAGCTTCTTCAGAGGCCTCCTCTGCTGCATCGTGCGGCAACAACAGCCTCGAGCAAGCCAATGGCGAAGAGTGTGACTGGGGCACAGATAACAGCGACTCGCTCCCGAACCGGTGTCGGGCCGACTGCAAGTTCCCCATTTGTGGAGACGGCATTCTGGATGACAACTTCTCCGATCCCACCACAGGCATGTTCGTTTCTGAAGAGTGTGAGAACGTCGATTACAACGTGGACGGCACGCAGTACGCCGCTGTTTCTCCCACGCAGTGGGTGTGGAATTCTCACGCGTACTGTAACAACGACTGTACGGTGAAACGCTCCTTAAATCCCCTGTTCTTCATGTTCCCCAAGGTTATTGAGCGGCCTCTCTACATCGTACGTCCGGTATTTGACTGGAACTCCATCTTCTTCCCGTTCTCGTCCGTATCGTTCTAGGGTGCGTAGAGATTGGTGGAGCTGAGGGGAATCAAACCCCTGACCTCCGCAATGCGAATGCGGCGCTCTATCAGCTGAGCTACAGCCCCACGGTTCTGCGTGGGTGTTGCACTCAGGATTAGCGAAAGAAAGAAAAAAGGCAAGTGGGAAGCATTGAGGGGAACCCCTTCTCACTCCAGCTGAGCCCTGATACAGTACAGCCGCTCTCGATGTGGCCCGGTAGCTCAGTTGGTAGAGCACTCGCCTGAAGAGCGAGGTGTCACCAGTTCGATCCTGGTCTGGGCCACCATTCGACTCTGCCTTCGGCCTCGCTCATGGTCTTCGCACCTTCGGTGCTCCGACCACTCCCACTCCGAGTCGAATGTCCCGAGCGAGTCTGAACAAAGCAAGAACGAGCCGAGGGACACTGCACTGACACAATGCCAAGTGAGAATGATTGGGCATGTTTGGTATTATTTAATATATTGCTAAAATTGTCAAAATATTATATAATGTTAAACCAACATTCATTTACACAAACACCATGCCCAATAGCCACAAAGAGACTCTCTCCATACTGCTCGCAAGTAGCGCGATTCTGCTCCTTAGCGTCGCGGTTCCACAATCCATGTTAGACGATGGGACGAAGGATATCTCGAAGACGCTCTTTCCTGCTTTCACGCTCGGTGGGTACACAGCAGAAGCGGCAGGACCCATAACGCAGGCTGAGGCTGCACTGATGCGCGTGGCCCAGCGTATGAGCAAACGCATCGCCAAGAACCAGGGAACATCACCTCCGATTTCCAGACTCACAGAGGCGCTCAAACAACAGCGCGCACTGTTGCGGAACCAGACGACCGTTACGCTTCAACTTACGGACAATCCCACCTACCGCACATGGGAGGTGAATCTGCAGAAGTATCCCACCTGGCTCAAGGCCGACATCTCCCCTGCGTCGGCATACTTCCGCGTGGATGAGGAACGCATCCGTCAGTACCTGCAACGCGAGGAGATCGACGGAATAGTGACCCCCCATAAAGCCGTAATCACTGCCATCGAAACTGATGAAGACGTGGAGCGCGTGGTGACGAGCACGGGCGCAGCGCGTCCTGGCATTGTCTTCGACATGCCCACGATCACCCACAATCTTGCGACAGCACTTACAAATGGTACCGAAACACTCGTCGCTCCGCTCTACCACGTGGGCGGACCGGTCGAGAACCAGACCGAAATCCCGCTGGGCGAGCTCACGCTCCTCGGTATGGGAAAGTCCGACTTCAAGGGTTCCACCGTAGGTCGCATGTTCAACGTGCGCAAGGCCATCAACGAACACGTAAACAACGCGCTCGTCCCTCCCGGGACAACCTTCTCATTCAATGACACGCTGGGTGGGCCTGTCACACTAAGTAACGGGTGGCGCGAGGCGAAAGTGATCTTTAACACAAATGAATTGCGCATGGCACCTGGTGGGGGCATCTGTCAGGCATCGACCACCACCTTTCGTGCAATGCTGAATGCGGGATTCCCGTCCGTGAAGCGTGCAAATCACAGCATGTACGTAAGCTACTACGAGAAGTACGGGGTGGGCATCGACGCAACGGTTTTCCCCGGGCAACAGGATCTCACCTTTGTGAACGACACGGGCAACTACCTCCTCCTCCAAGCGTACACCGAGGGCACTGAAGCGGTCGTTCAGATCTACGGTTCGCCCGATGGGCGTACATCTATGATCACCGGTCCCTTCTTCACGCAGTCGGATCTTGTGAGTTTTCCTCAAGATGAGCACCCCCCGCGACGTAACGAGATTGCCTGGATCCAACGCATTGTCTTTGCGGATGGCCGCGAAGAGAGCCGCGTGATCTACTCCCGCTACACGAGTCTACCCACAACACTCGCCCAAAAGTACCAAGTACTGGTTCACGCGAGCGCCGGTCAGGAGACGATGTAGCCTGCCCGATACAGGAGGGCAGATCTGGGAATCTTAGCGATTTTATCGTGAATTTATCGAGTATATTCGAATTCGCCACGGCAAAATTACCCCTGGAAATCGGCAAAAAAAACGCTATACTGCGTAGGCTATTTTCCCTTTCCTAACCCCTGTATGACCAATACGCCTCAGCAGGAAACGAAGATGTGGTTCGGCATCTCGATGGTCCTCGTCGGAGCCGTGATTGGCTTCGCCGGATCCAAAATGTCCGGTACGGCTGCTCTTCAGCCAACAGCGCCGACTGCGCAGGTCCAACCAACGCCGTCTGTGCCCGAAGAAGATCCAGTACCAGCCTACGCGAGCGTGCCGGCAGTTGACGAAAATGATTACATTCGTGGCAATCCTGATGCAACGATTACCGTTGTAGAATATTCGGATACGGAGTGCCCATTCTGTGCACGGGTGCACCCCACCATTCAACAAGTAGTCGATGACTACGATGGCAAGGTCAACTGGGTGTTCCGACACTACCCGCTCGCGTTCCACCCAACCGCGCAGAAAGGTGCTGAGTCACTGGAATGTGCGGGAGAGCTTGGCGGCAACGATAAGTACTGGGCTATGGTCGACACGATCTACGAGAAGGGTTCGGATCTCGCCAAGTTCGGCGATTACGCAAAGGAGATCGGTCTCAACCAAACGGCCTTCCAGACGTGTCTCGACAGTGGCAAGTACGCGACGAAGACAGCTGAGATGATGCAATCCGGTTCCAAGGCAGGCGTACAGGGAACCCCCGGTAACCTCATTTTGAATCACAAGACCAAGAAGGTTGCCGTTGTCTCGGGCGCTCAGCCTCTGCAGAACTTCAAGAACGCGATTGATGGTCTGCTGAAGTAATAATGGGAATTTTCTCCCCTAGGGCCTCGCTCCGGGGGATTTTTGTATGTGCACAGCCATCGCGAGGGGGTAGAATGTAGTCCCACGTTTTTCTCACCTCCCCTAATGCACACTCGCCTACTCCCACCCCTTGTCATCGGTCTTCTTCTCGCTTCCTGCGGAGGGAATACTGTCGTCACTCCCACAGATGAGGATCTCTCTTCTTCATCCTCTTCAGATGCCCCCATCGTAGAGACGCATAACGTCTCATTCATCGGGACGATACGTCCGAGCGGTATCAGCATCTACATGGAGGGTACACATCGTCTGGAGCTTGGCGACGGGCGGTTTATCTTACTTTCGAGTGACACCGTGGATTTGAACGGTTACGTGGGGGAGCGCACAGAAGTCACGGGGACCATTCGCCCGACAGTGGAAGAAGGTGGAACAATCATGCGCGTCGAGAAGATTCAGCTCGAGGCCCAGTCATCGTCCTCAATCAGCGCATCTTCTGCTGCAGAAGCCTCTTCGGTGGCGAGCACTGTTTCAAGTGTGGCTTCTTCAGCACCTGCTGCTTC
Source organism: uncultured Candidatus Peribacteria bacterium (assembly GCA_964404805.1). Classification (GTDB taxonomy): domain Bacteria; phylum Patescibacteriota; class Gracilibacteria; order Peribacterales; family Peribacteraceae; genus Peribacter. The sequence continues at coordinate 24 of CAYOLJ010000066.1, read as the reverse complement.
ATCGTCACAGCAATCTGTGGCGAC
>CAYOLJ010000065.1:0-6783 GCA_964404805.1 uncultured Candidatus Peribacteria bacterium | reverse complement strand
GCGTCAGACAACGCAGCCACGCGTGAGTGCTCGGGAATTCAGACGTCAGTACTTCGAGAGGCTCGCTGCGAAAACCAGCAATTGATTCCAAAAGATATGAAGAGCGGACAGAGGTAGAGCATTGGCTCTGCCTCTTTCTGTGTATGTATGCGTTGATTCTACTCGAAGCTAACCGAGCCGAATTCCTGTACCCACACGTCGCCGTAGACACCCACGCCCGTCTCACGGAAGAGCGGTTGTAGAATCGCCTGACGGTGTGATGTTGATTCCATCCACTGTTCTACCGCAATGGGCGCGGTCTGCTGACCGCGGGCGATGTTCTCGCCCAGTGCAAACCGTGGATTGCAGCTGCAAACAGTAGAGCGCTTTGTTACGAGGTAGTGCTGGCTCGTTTCAATGCGCTGATTGAGAAGTTCACTGATATCGAAGACGGTCTGACAGGGGCAGAGCTCAGCGGGCAAGGTGAGATACGCGGTGGTACGAATGCGGTCGATGTAGTTCGATCCCTCGGGACTGAAGTGACTGAAATATCCGCGCTTGTACATGTCTTTGGCATGCGTCTGGGCTGCCTGTTCCAATTGAGGATTGCGCACGAGCGGTTGTAAGCCTGCAGCCATGCGTTCCTGATTAACGAGGGCAATGATCTGCAAGCGCCTCTGTTCGGTGGCATTGGGGAAAGGAAGGAGCGGCGGGATCAGTACGGGGTTCACGGAAAACGTAGTGCGTTGTGAAGCTGTAGCGAAGGATGACTGCGCAGAGAACGTTGGGATAACATCAGTATTTGGTGATGATGACGTGAAACATCGCGCGAGTGTATATACTGCTGTCGCGGCTTCGTTAATGAGGAGAGAAGCCTCTGGCTCCAGAGAATCCTGTTTTTCGAGGGGAAAGAGGTGGCAGTATTCAGCTATACCCACATAGGGAGCGTACGGGGCAGTGCGGGGAATATCGATGAAATGATGAGTAGGGTTTGTCGGGAGATCAAAGAGAATGGCGAGCATACGCAGGTACTCGCCTCGGGTGACAGGGGCGGCGGGGTCAATGTTTCCTGTGACAGGATTCATCCCGATCATCCCACGTTCCACTGCAGCCTGCAGTACGCGTTCTTGCAGCGTGCCTGCGGGCACGTCTGCGAAGAGTGGTGTGATGCCATCAATGGTCGGCAGAGGCTTCTGGCTGATCTGAAAGAGGAACATCACTGCCTCTACGCGTGTAACAATGGGGGCCTGCGCATACCCCTGCAGCACGATGGTGTTCAGGATGATAATGAGGGCAAACCGTCGGAACATTATGGGCTTTGTACCACAGAATACGGGGTAGTTCCGATTGCGTGCTCCATCAAAAAAGCGCAGAAAAGGAGATGATCCTCTCTTGAGCTTCTGCTCCTAACCCAGTACGATGCAGCCCCGTACTCCTTGTTTCTCAGAGTAGAGTAGTGATGTTACACATGCTTCGTCCCACAGCCGGCTCCACCCAGAAGCGCAAGCGCATTGCGCGCGGTAATAGCGCTGGTGGTGGCACGACAGCCGGTCGCGGCACCAAAGGTCAGCAATCGCGCGCAGGCAAGGGGCGTAAGTTTGGTTTTGAGGGAGGACAGGTACCGTTGGTGATCCGCCAACCCAAGCTGCCCGGGTTCAGGCATCCCGCGCACCGCACGTATGAAGTCATCAATCTGGCAGTGCTTGAAAAGATGTTGCCGGCTGGTGCATACGATCTGGCTGCATTGCGAGCACGTCGTTTGCGCTCCACCAACCGCCCAGTAAAAATTCTTGGCAAGGGTGCGGTGACGAAGAAGTTCGATCTCACTGTTCATGCCGTTTCTCAATCTGCCCGCGAGGCGCTCACGAAAGCCGGTGGATCGGTGACAATCGTGCAGTAGTATTCCTGGGCTGGCGCCATTTCCATGTTCACTTACCTCCGACAACTCTGGCATTCCGAGGATCTGCGTCGTCGCATTCTCATAACGCTCGGGCTTCTCTTTCTCTATCGCGTTATTGCACATATCACCATTCCGGGAGCCGATCCGCAGGCGCTGCTGGAGTATTTGAGTTCGCGGTCTGCTTCGGGTCCCATGGGGATCTTTGTCGCGCTCACCGGTGGATCGATCGACAACTTCTCCGTTGTTCTTCTCGGTCTTTCGCCTTACATCAATGCCTCTATCATTGTGCAGCTTTGTACGGTGATCTTCCCCAAACTCGAAGCACTGAGTAAAGAGGGCGCACAGGGTCAGCAGGAGCTTAATCGCTACATGCGTTGGCTCACTCTGCCGCTCGCGTTTATGCAGAGCTACGGCTTTCTGATTCTGCTTAGTCGTGGAGGGATTCGGCTCGTCGATACATCCTTCCCCTATGTATTCCTTCCCATGCTCTATGTAACGGTGGGTTCCCTCGTCGTCATGTGGTTAGGAGAGCTCATTACCGAGAAGGGTGTGGGCAACGGAATTTCTCTTATCATCTTCACAGGAATTGTCTCGGGCATTCCGACGACATTGAGCTCCATTCTTGTCGGAGGGCAGGGAAAGATGGGCGTTTTCTTCCTCTTCGCTACCGTATCTCTGGTGACGCTGGTTGCCGTTGTGCTCTTCACCGATGCCCATAAGCTCGTGCCCATTACGTATGCCAATCAGGGTGCAGGACGCGGGGTACAGGGAGGCATTCCCATACGCCTGAATCAGGCAGGCATGATTCCTATCATCTTCGCCATTTCGCTGATCACCTTTCCAGCAATTCTTGCCCAGTTCCTCTCCACAGCTCCACGCTTTGCGTCGGTAGTGAGTTTCATTAATCTTTACTTAAGTCCACAGAATCCGAGTCTGCTCTACCTACTCGTGTATTTCTTGCTCGTGATGGGTTTCACGTTCTTCTACGTCTCGGTTACCTTCAAAGTGGATGACCTTGCGGAACAGATTCAGAAGCGCGGCGGATTCATTCCGGGCATCCGTCCTGGTCGCCAGACAGCAGAAATTCTGCAGCGCACGAGCAGTCGCCTGAATCTGTGGGGTGGTGTCTTCCTCGGGCTTGTTGCCGTCATTCCGCTCATCTTCACCAAGTACTCCACTTTAAGTCAGGCTGACCTCATCATCTCTGGTTCCGGGCTCATCATCGTTGTGGGCGTGGTGATGGAGCTGATCCGGCAGGTCAATGCGCAGCTCCTTGCTCACGATTACGAAAAACTTGTCTGATTTTCGTGAGAGAAAAACCGTAGGTTTTTCTCTCACGGGCTCTCTTTTCCCTTAAGCGGTGTCGCTGCAGCGCTGGGTCCCGTCAAAAGCCACCCACCGCTTCGCGACAATTATTCTCTTGCTTGTTGCTCGTTCATTCATAATCCTATGCGGGATGGATCTTGTCTTGTTTGGAATTCAAGGCTCCGGCAAAGGTACGCAGGCCAAGAAGCTCTGCGCGGAGTTTGGCTATGACCTCTTCGAGGCCGGCGGCGAGCTTAGAAAGATCGCAGCGCTTGCCTCGGCGGAGCGAAGCGGAGACGGGTCCGGCTCCGAGCTTGGGGCGATTGTGAAGTCCTACATCGATGTGGGCAAGCTCGTGCCGTTCGCAATCATCATGCAGGTGGTCAAAGAGGCGATTGAATCCCGTCCCAAAGACCAGAAGATCCTCTTCGATGGCATTCCCCGCGATCTCGACCAGATGCGTTCTTTCGATCAGATCATGGCTGAGGTTGGCAGGAAATTTACGTGCATCGAGATCACACTCACTGAAGAAGAAGGGGTGGAGCGCATCCTCGGCCGCGCCAAGATTGAAGGCAGAGCAGATGACGCCAACGAAGAGACGATCCGTCGTCGCATGCAGACATTCTTCGAGAAAACCGTTCCAGTCATTCAGCAGTACAGAGAGCAGGGTAAGCTGGCAGGGATCGACGGTCGTGGAACAGTAGAGGAGGTGTACGAAGCGACGAAACAAGAATTAGGGAATAGGGCGTAGTACACAGGAGAGCTACAATGCCTACCGATGCCTCGTTTTCAGATCTTCACCGAAGAGCAGGTCACCTCTTTGCGAAAGGGAGGCAAGATTCTGCATGATTGTTTGGAGCATGTGGCGGCGCTGGCGAAAGAAGGAGTGACAACAGGATTTCTCGATTCTATGGCCGAGACCTTCATTCTCGATCACGGGGGGATCCCGGGCTTCAAGGGGTACCAGGGTTTTCCGGCAACGCTCTGTACATCGGTGAATGATGTCTGTGTGCATGGAATCCCCGGTGCACAGGAGCTGAAATCAGGAGATATCATTTCGATTGACTGCGGCGTCATTGTTGATGTGCTCTACACCGATGCCTGCGTCACTGTTTCGATAGGCTCCATCTCTCCACAGGCTCAGAGTCTCATGCAGGCCTCTGCAGAGGGGCTTAAAGAGGCGATAGCCGTCGTAAAGGCCGGTGTGCATGTGGGCGATATTTCGGCAACAGTGGAGCGCGTGGCCCGTGCCCGAGGATTTTCCCCCGTGCGCGCACTGACGGGGCATGGGCTTGGTACCACACTCCATCAGTATCCTGATATTCCCAATGTCGGGACGGCGAAAACCGGTCCTGTACTGCCCGCAATGACGCTCATCGCCATCGAGCCCATTATCTCGGCTGGGAGCGACGCCATTGAAGAAGGAGAGGACGGATGGTCGATTCGTGTGAAGGACCATGCTCTGGTTGCTCATTACGAACACACTGTTCTCGTACTGGAAGGGGGGAATGAAGTACTGACAGCTGGATAAAATGTTTTTATATAATATATTGAATATTTATCAATACAAAATTCCTTCTTATACGGAAAAGGCCAGCCAATTGCTTGCTGGCTTAGAAAGCGCTCTGTAGGATGCCTCGGCTTTGGTTCGTGTTTTTTCTTGCGATCTGTGTCGAAACAGGATGTTATCGAACTCATCGGCGTTGTAGAGGAAACGTTTCCTAATGCAATGTTCCGGGTTCGAATCACAAGTGATCAGGCGGAGAACCACGAACTCCTCTGTCATCTGGCTGGGCGCATGCGGGTGCATCGTGTTCGCATTCTCCCCGGCGATCAGGTGAAAGTGGAGATGACGCCCTATGATCTCAAGAAGGGGCGTATCGTCTATCGCTTCTCTGCCAATCGACCGCCTCCCGGTCCTCAGACAGAGCCTACTCCCTAAATTTTTCTCTCCTCATTTTTCTCCCATGAAGGTTCGTGCTTCTGCCAAGCCCATCTGCAAGGATTGCCGCCTCGTTATTCGTAGGAGCGGTAAGGGCGGCATGGTTCGCCGCATTGTCTGCCGCAAAAACCCGAAGCACAAACAACGCCAAGGTTGATTTTCCTCCCCTTTCATGATTCGCGTTTCTGGAGTTGTTCTCCCCGGCCATAAGCACATCGTCATTGCCCTCACACACGTGAAGGGTATTGGTCGGCCGCTGGCTGCACGACTCTTAAAAGAGCTGCACATTCCTCCTGAGAAGAAAGCCGACGCTCTCACTGAAGAGGAGCAGTCACGCATCCGTGCACGTGTGGAGCGCGAAGTTGTTGAAGGAGAGCTCTCACGCAAAGTATCGATGGACATCAAGCGCTTGCAGGATATCGGTACGTGGCGCGGCTACCGTCACCGTCGCAAGCTGCCGGTACGTGGCCAGACATCACGTCGCAATGCGCGTACGAAGCGCGGTAAGAAGAGAACAGGTCTCTCTGGCCGCGTTACCCTCACGAAGACGTAAACCATTCACCTCACTATGGCTGATCCCACTCCTCAGACACCGGCTACTCCTCCTACCAAGGCTCCCTCCTCCGCCAAAGTTTCGGCGGACAAGTCTGATGCCGCCCCGAAGAAGGGTGACGTACTTGCTAAAATGCTCGAGGGCCCTGCAGTCGATGATGCCGAAACCAAGGCGACACCCAAAGTGCGTCGCAAGAAGATCAAGAAGAGCGTTCCTCAGGCACGCGTCTGCATTCATGCTGGTGAAAACAACACGATCGTGACTTTCACGGATCTGCAGGGGAATAAGCTTGGTGGATGCAGTGCAGGAATGGCAGGCTTCAAGGGCGCGCGTAAGTCGACACCCTACGCTGCCAAGGTGGCAGCTGAGAAGGCCTCTGAGCTGGTGCAAGGCTACGGAATTCAATCCGTAATAGTGGAGGTGAAAGGTCTCGGGCCCGGCCGTGAGCAGTCCATTCGTGGCCTGCAGAGTGCAGGGCTCAATCTCGATGCCATCGTCGATACGACGCCGATCCCCCATGGCGGGGTGCGCCCCCCAGGACGGCGACGGGTGTAATTCCTTTTTGATTTTCATTATTCACTCACTCTTTCCATGAAGTTCACTGGTCCAAAGGCAAAACGGTGCCGTCGGCAGGGCGCGAATATCTACGGAGCGGACAAGTACGACAAAATCCTGCAGCGCAAACCCTACGGCCCAGGCAAAGGGCCCAAGACGCGTCCCACGCGTCCGACGGAGTATGCGAAGCAGCTCAAAGAGAAGCAGAAAGCCCGCGACATGTACGGTCTCTCAGAGCGCCAGTTTCGCATTCTGTACGCCGAGGCTACGAAGAAAGCAGGGCAGACGGGCGAGACGTTCAAGCAGCTTCTCGAGCGTCGCCTCGACAACGTGATCTACCGTGCAGGTTTGGCACTCACACGTTTGCAGGCACGACAGTTTGTGGGCCATGGGCACTTTCAGGTGGATGGCGTACGTGTGACGATTCCATCGTATCGCGTGTGTCCGGGTGAGGTTCTTACGCTTCGTGAACGCAACAAGCGCTCTCCTGTCTACGGACCGATCCTCGATGCCCACGAAAAGTACATGCCGCCCAAGTGGCTCAAAGTC
>CAYOLJ010000064.1:0-6908 GCA_964404805.1 uncultured Candidatus Peribacteria bacterium | reverse complement strand
ACAAGGACAAACCAGTGCCTCTCATTGCGAATATCATCGCGAACACGGTCGAAAATTACGGAAAGACTGCCGCAGAGATCGTGAAGCTCAAACCGGACTTTCTTGAGGTGAATATCAGCTGCCCGAACGTCGAAGACGAGTTCGGCAAGCCCTTTGCTTGCTCGGTGCATGACGCTTCAGTTGTAACGAAGGCCGTGAAAGCGGTGAGCGGCAAGATTCCGGTCTTCATCAAGCTCTCTCCCAATGTGGACGACATCGGTTCCATTGCTTCGGCCTGCGCAGAGGCGGGCGCTGACGGTTTTACTGTCATCAACACGGTTGGTCCGGGCATGGCGATCGATTTGAAGAGCCGCCTACCCATTCTCGCCAATAAAGTCGGCGGCATGTCGGGTCCCGCCATCAAGCCCATTGCAGTGCGCTGCATCGCTGACGTCTACCGGGCTACGGACGGCAAGCTCCCCATCATCGGTACGGGGGGAGTCATGACAGGTGAAGACGCCATTGAGTTCCTGCTTGCAGGTGCCACGCTCATCGGTATTGGCACAGCCATTGGATACCGCGGCGCGGAAGTCTTCCGTCTGGTGACCGAAGAAATGATCTCCTGGTGCAAGGCGGAGGGGGTGAAGAATATCGCCGAACTCATTGGCGGTATGCATCAGGCTCTTTCCTCCCGTCCATCATGACGTGTGGTTGCGGGAATCGGCTGCCTATTACACACCGCATTGCGAGTGTGAAGAAAGAAACGGAACATGTGCAGACTTTCACGTTCGATGTCTCGCTTGGGGCCAAGCCCGGACAGTTCGTGATGGTGTGGCTGCCCAGGGTGGATGAAATTCCCATGAGTGTTGCGTTGGATGATGGCAAGAAGCTTCAGATCACGTTTTTTGCTGTCGGTGATACGACGAAGAAGCTCGCGAATCTGAAAAAAGGGGATTTGGTGGGGTTGCGCGGGCCCTTTGGCACGCATTACGAGTGGAAACCCAAGCAGCACCTTGCACTCGTCGCGGGTGGCTACGGAGCGGCACCGATGTTTTTCGCTGCAACCGAAGCGGCAAAAGATTCCTGCACAATTACCGCGATCGTCGGTGCACGGAGCAAGGAGCACTTACTCTATCTGGATGCATTCTCGGGCTTGTCCGGTACAACGCTCTCCGTTGCCACGGATGATGGGTCGCAGGGGCACAAAGGGTACAACGTGGATCTTCTAAGAGAATTACTTGAGGGTAAGACCCTTCGACTTCGCTCAGGGTCAACCGCTCACGCGGTTGATCAGGTCTTCGCCTGCGGTCCGGAACGCATGCTTCTTGCTGTTTCTGATCTCTGTTCCCAGCACGAGGTTGCCTGTCAGCTCTCGCTCGAACGATACATGAAGTGCGGTTACGGTCTCTGCGGCAACTGTGCAGTGGATTCATCAGGCATGCGTATGTGTATCGATGGACCTGTGCTTAAAAACAAGGTTGCCCGCGAAATCATGGAATTTGGCAAATATCACAGAGATGACTTAGGCAAAAAACATCCACTCTGAATCGGTCGCTCATCTTCTCTACAAAAATCAAGAAGAAATTGGCACTCTATGCTTGAGAGTGCTAAAACAGTGTGCTATCCTTGTTCTCTCTTAGCTCTTCCCCCCTTCTCGTATGTTTGGCGGTGAAAAAGGAGGCTGCTGTGGCTCCTGCTAAAGCGTTCCACTCCTCCAATTCGAGAGGCGGTTGACCCGTAACGGGGGCCGCCTTTTTCGATTGCCTTACATGCGTACCGTCATCCACAGGAACCAACGGTCAATTTTACGGGTTTCGCGACCCTTGCGCGCAGGGGCTGCGTGTACCTTCACCCTTCGACTTCGCTCAGGGCCTTCGGCAGAACGTTCGTTAGGAGTCCTGCGTTTGATGTAGGCGTGCAGTCCCAGTCCGAGCAGCAGGAGCATGCTCCCGAGTGCGATCTCGGCCGAAGCGTCTCGCTTCGTGCGCTCCGGTGCACTGAGGTGCTGTCGAATTTGCAGGGTCGACATCTCTTCGATGTTTAAACCCGAGAGCATCGATCCCTGACTCGTCAGATTTGCCCTCATGATGCCATGCACATTGCCCACGGTTGAGACGAGGATGACGAGACCGGCCAGAACGAATGCTGTGCGTAGCGTGCGGAGGACCATGAAAATTGAATGGTAACGTTTCTCATCATTATAGCATTTTTTCCACGTTTCTGCCACCATGCCTCTGGCGCTTAAACGCGCTCTGCCATACCCTTTCTGCACAGTTCTTTTCTGTATGGCCCCGTCGTCTAACGGTTAGGACGCCAGATTTTCAATCTGGTAACGCGGGTTCGATTCCCGCCGGGGCTGCCACTCGACTCAGCTTCGTTGCACTCAGCTTCGCTCGTGGTCTCCGCTCCCTTGGGGGAGCTCCGACCATTCTCATGGGGTAAGAGTGTCCCGAGTGAAGTGATGAGCGTAGCGAGGAACGTAACCGAGGGACATTCAACAAAACATATTCGTTCGATCGTTGACCACTCTTTGTCATGGGGCGAGTCGAGTGCCTCGCCGAAGGCTCTGAGCTTGCCGAAGAGAGCGAGGAAACAATGCGAACGAAGTGAGTCGAGGGGCACTCGTGGGCTATACTGCATAACAAATGTCGCACTATTTTTATCTTGCACGCTGTATAGACCACTCTCTGTACGCGGGCACATGTGTTGATTTAACTGCGAGAGAGGCAAGGCATAATGAAGGAAAGGGAGCCAAATACACACGATCTCGGAAACCGGTGAAGATCATTTTCTATGAAGAGTATGCAACACTGGTAGAGGCTCGAAGGAGGGAAGCGCAGGTGAAAACGTGGAGCAAAATGAAGAAGGAACGACTTGCGAACAAGAAACATCCAACGAAGGATGGTACCGGTTCGTAATACTTTCGGTACACATTTTTACTCTCCCATAATTTCCACCGCGATGGCCCGGTGCAAGGCCGCTTCGGATTGCCGATCGGTTTTTTCGAGTACGTCGGCGAGTGTGCTGTGCGCATCGATAGAATTGGAGTTCCACGTGAGTGCTGTACGAAGAGAGGTTTCCGCTTCAGTTATCTGCTGTCGGCCAAAAAGAATCCGACCGATGCCGATGAGAGCGGGAACATCTGAAGGATCGAGGTCTACAGCTGTGCGGTAGTTTGCCAGCGCCGCGTCAGTACTTCCCGTTTGTTCCTGCACTGATCCGAGCGAGAACCACGCATCGGCATTCATCGGATCAATCTGCTTTGCTGTGTTAAATTGCTCCAGTGCGTCCGTCACTTGTCCCACGTGAGCGTAGACGTTTCCTGCCATGAGGTGCAGGCGTATGTCATCGCCCTGTGCTAGGCCCTCTTTGAGGATCGTGAAGGCTTGCTCAGGTTGATCGGCAGCGAGCTTGGTCTGTGCGAGTGCGGTGCGCGCGACTACCGATTGTGGCGTGACTGTGAGCGCATGAGTGAAAAGTATATCTGCAGAACTCCAGAGTCGCGTTTGCTTGATCGAAAGTAGGCACAGGATCGCAATGAGCATGCCACTGACTCCTGCGATAACCGGTTTTGGCAGCGACATCTTCGTATGCATGCCCTGAAGACAGAGCACGATGAACAGGAGAAATCCAAGGCTTGGCAGGTAGAGATAGCGATCAGATGCGAGAAAGATCGTTCCTGCCTTGAAGAAGGTAAGCAGGGCGGGAGAAAGAAGGATGAAGGTGAGAGCGAGGGTAAGGGTGAGGGATTTTTTGCGGAGAAATATGAGGCAGACAAAAAACGCGACGAAAACAAAGAAGGAAAAGAGGATCATTGGGTTGGTGAGGCCAATCGAGCTTGTCACTTCGTAGAGGGGGCTTAAATTGCTCGGGTAGAAGAATTTTCCGATCAGAAATAGCATGCTCCAGGGAGCAAGAAGGAATGTTTCGATTCCTCCAGATGTCTGCACGATGCGCTCTTTGCCGAAGAGGGCGATACCCACAAAGAGACCAGAGAGCAAAAGGAACGGGATAATAGATCGTAATGATTTCCTCTCCCATGTACCGTTCTGGATTCTCAAGAGCAGCGGAAAGACGACTGGGAGCGGCACGACCGAAACTTTGGTGAGGAGCGCACAGAGAAAAAGTGTAAGACTGAAGATTATGCTTCGTCGTGTTTGTCTTAAGAATGCCAGTGTCGAGGCAAAGGCGAAGAAGGTAGAGAGCAGATCTTTACGTGCCGTAATCCAGACAACCGCTTCGGTATTCAGAGGATGCACAGCGAAGAGCGCTGCTGCGAAGAGCGAGGCTCGCGGAGCACCGGTAATTTTTTTAAGGATCAGAAAGAGCAGCAGAGCATTTGTGCCATGGAGCAGAATGTTTATGAGGTGATAGCTCCACGGTGCGAGACCGGAGGTGAGGTAATTGAGCTGGAAGGAGACGAGTGTGAGGGGGATGTAGAGTTCGGGATCGAACGTGGTGAAGGCCGCCTTCAGATGCTCCAGTGTCGGTCCTCGTATGGCGAGGTTCTGCACAACGAGAAAGAGATCATCGATAGGAGCGAAGCCCTGCAGAAGCGATTGGCCGAAGGCGAGGAAAGGAAGACCGACAAGCACAGCCATCGCTGCACCTGTCCACCATCCCTTTTGAGCAGAAGGAGATTCCACGAATGTAGTATAGAAGAAAAAGAAGGACACCATTCCTCTCTTGGCTAGTGTTTACTTGCACTCATGGTTCGAGGCGAATAGTCTGCGCGCGACATGACTGACACGCCGAAGAAGTTTCTATTTGTCTCGTACGACGGTACCACCACCGGTCTTGCTTGGGCGGTATCGCGCGAGGGTCACCATGTTCGACTCTGTCTCGAGGCGGCGGGGTTTCAAGATGTAGGCAAGGGATTCGTCGAGGTGGTGACCGACTGGAAGAAGCATGTCGACTGGGCCGATATCGTCCTCTTCGACCACATTGGTAAAGGAGAGGAGGCACAAGCCATTCGCAAGAAAAGTAAGCTTTGTATTGGTGGCACTCCCTACACCGATCGGCTGGAGAATGACCGCACGTTCGGACAGGAGGAGCTCAAGCGCAATAAGGTGCGCATCATTCCCTACCAGGAGTTTCATTCGTTCGATGAGGGCATCAAGTATGTGCAGGAAAATCCCGGTCGATACGTGATCAAGCCCTCAGGTGACGCGCAGAATTTGAAGCAGCTTCTCTTTGTGGGCAACGAAGACGATGGCAGTGATGTGATTCGCGTTCTTGGCGCTTACAGCAAGACGTGGAGCGATACCATTTCCGTGTTCCAGCTTCAGCGGCGTGTGGCGGGAGTGGAAGTTGCTACCGGTGCGTTCTTCAACGGTAAGCAATTTATGAATCCTGTGTGCGTCAATTTTGAACATAAGAGACTCTTCCCCGGCGAGTTGGGTGTTGCGACCGGTGAGATGGGCACCAGCATGTTCTGGACACCTCGTAGCCCCATCTTCGAAGCAACTTTGCGTCCCTTCGAGGCGATTCTCGCCGAAGAGGGGTATGTGGGGTATATCGATGTCAATTGTATTGTAAATAGCAACGGCATTTACCCGCTTGAGTTCACCTGCCGTTTTGGCTTTCCGTTCATCGATTTGCAGGAGGAGGGTATTACCGAGCCGATAGGCGAACTCTTATTGCGGATGGCTAGTGGTGATGGTAACGACATCAAAGTAAAGCGTGGGTACCAGGTTTGTGCGCTCATCGTGGTGCCTCCTTTTCCGTTCAATGACCCTAAGACGTTCGAGTCGTTCTCAGAAGATTCTGTGGTGTTCTTCAGGAAGAAGATGACGGATGGCGTTCATATCAGTGATCTCAAGCAAGAGAACGACCAGTGGCTGATTACGGGGCAGGAGGGTGTAGCACTTGTCGTTTCGGGCTCGGGCATGACTATGCGTGAGGCGCAGAAGCAGATGTACACGCGCATCCAGAACATCATCATCAGTAACATGTACTACCGCACGGATATCGGCGATCGGTGGATGGATGACTCGGATAAGTTACGGTCGTGGGAGTATTTGTGATCGATTGAGGTGTTTGTTGTGGAAGAACACAAAGCCGGCGAGTGCCATGTAGTACGCGAGGATGACGACGATGCTCACCTGTTCGAGGTGTAGCGATGCAAAGGGAACGCGTGCACACCACTGTGCGATTAGGATGATCCATTGCAAAATCGCCCAGCCGCCGTACGCGATCAGCTGACCAAAGGGGAATGATAGAAAGCTGAAGAGTGCGGCCAATGCTGTGATGAGCATGGCGAGCGGAATAGCAGGTGCGACGAGGATATTTGCGAGAGGAGAGATAAGCGAAAGGTTGCCGAAGAGCAGGATGCCGAGCGGCATGGCTGAAAGTTGTGCGGCAATTGTGGCTTCGAGTGCTTCGCGCATTCCGAGGAGATTCGGCAGACGCATGAGATAAGGCTTGAGGAGTGGCGAGAGCTCACTGAGGCCGATCACCGCGGCGAACGAGAGCTGAAAGCTTCCGTCGTACCACAAGTGTTTGGGGTTCCACATCAGCATGACGAAGGCGGTCCACAGAATGGCGAGTCGCACGTTGGCGCGTCTGCCTGTTGAGATGGCGAAGAGACCGAGGATTCCCATGATCGCAGCGCGAACCACTGAGGCACTTGCTCCGACGAAGATTGTGAAGGTGATGATGGCGGCCGCCGCGGGCAGTAGGCGCCAGGTGACGGGGAGCCAGAAGAGCAAACCCGAAATTAGCGCGATCACAATAGTGATGTTGAAGCCCGAGATCGCCACGATGTGCGTGAGGCCGCTGCGCATAAAACTGTCACTCAGGTGTGCAGGAATGCCTCGCCGTGATCCCGTGAGCAGCCCTGCTGCAAGCGATGCGTGCGGTTCGGGCAGGAGCCGGTTGAGGCGCGCTTCAAAGTGCTGCTTGAGCCAGAAGAGGGTTCTGAAGAGTGG
>CAYOLJ010000063.1:0-7062 GCA_964404805.1 uncultured Candidatus Peribacteria bacterium | reverse complement strand
AAATGATACAAGCATGAAGAGGGGCAGGTAGACCTGGCCTCGTTGCAGAAGGGAGCGCTCGACGATGCCGAAGAGCGACAGTGCGCGTGAGAGGAGAATCGTCAGTAGAATCGAGCCCCAGATGAGCACACCTCCCATCGTGGGGGTGCCGGCCTTCTTGGCGTGGAACTTGTTGAAGACGGTGGCCGCGAGGCCGTCGACCGTTTCGCTCCGCAGTTGTTTTCCGAGATTAAAGTGGAGGAGTACCTTCAGGTACCACGGGGTTACCGTGATGCCGATCATGAACGCGATCAGCGCGTAGAGCAGAATCGCGAGCAGGGGGATATCGGGGCGGACGGGAATGAATGTATCCATGTGCGCACAGGATAGCCGCATTGTTGTTCATGGCCAATCGCCCAAATATCTATTATGCCGAATGCACTTTATCGATGTCGTAGAAGCGCATCTGCTCCTTCTTGAATAAGAGCTCTATACGTCCGATGGGGCCGTTGCGGTGCTTGCGGATGTAGATGTCGGTGACACCAGGTCGGTCGCTGTCTTCTTCGTAGTAGTCTTCGCGGTACATCATCAGTACCACGTCCGCATCCTGTTCAATAGATCCGGAATCGCGCAGATCCGACAGCTGGGGAATATTGCCCGGGCGGGTCTCGACCGCACGGGAGAGCTGCGAGAGGGCGATAATCGGCACGTGCAATTCGCGCCCCAGTTGTTTGAGGGAACGTGAAATCTCTGAGATTTCCTGCACGCGGTTACCTGCGTAGCTCGCGTTGCCCGTACTCATGAGTTGCAGGTAGTCGATGATGAGCAGATCGAGTCCGTTTTCCATCTGCAGGCGACGTGCCTTGGCGCGGAGCTCCGGAATGGTAGAGGCGACAGAGTCATCGATGAAGATATTTGCCTTGTTGAGCTCATCCATAATCGGGCCCATATTCTGAAAGTCGGTGTCATCCAACTTGCCGCGTTGGAGTTTCCAAGAATCCACGCCGAGCATCGAGGCAAACAGGCGATCCACCAATTGTTCCTTACTCATTTCAAGTGAGAAGATGCCGACGTGTTTTCGCCCACGGATTGCGGCGTTCTGGGCGATATTGAGCGCGAGGGAGGTTTTTCCCATACTGGGGCGTGCCGCGATCACCACGAGATCCGATGGCTGCATGCCCGAAAGTTTCATATCGAGGGATTTGAAACCTGTGGGCACACCCTTCACGGTTTCTTCATCCTGTGATTCGTGCATCTCGGCAAAGCGTTCGTAACGCGTCTCAAGCACATCGCGAATGTGGATGAACTTATCTTTGAGATACATGTTCGTGATCTCGAAGATCGATTTCTCTACGAGATCGAGGAGCTCAGCAACAGGTTTCTCTTCTTCGTATCCCAGACCAATAATGTTCTGACCGGCGGCAATGATGCGACGATGTACAGCTTTCGTCTTCACGATCTGTCCGTACTGGTACACGTGGGATGACGTCGGTACTTCAGAGGCGAGCTCTGCCAAAAAAGCGCTTCCCCCTGCTTTCTGGATTTTCTCATTGCCTGAGAGCTTTGTGGTGACAGTTACGAAATCAATCGGCTCGTGACCCATGTAGAGCTCGTGAATGGCCTGATAGACTTCGCGCAGCGTGGGATCGTAGAAATCCGATGGCATGAGAAAGTCACTTACTTTAATCACGGCCTCGGGATCCACGAGCAGCGCGCCCAAGACTGTACGTTCGGCCTCCGCGGAATGCGGCTGGGTTTTGATGGAGGATGGGGTGCTCGTAGCCATGAACACGGATTGTAGTGCTCGCAGCACTGACGGCAATCAAACCCGCTTGATGCACGCGCAAAATGAGATGCCTTGTGAGAGGGAAATGTGGATACATTGTGGAAACATATTTCCGTTCTCTAATAAACGCGTATGATCGGTATCATGGAAGAGCTTCTCGAAGTATTTGATCTGCAGGACCGCAATATCGGCGTGATGGAGCGGCAGGCGTTCTATAAGGAGATTGAGCGGGAGTGGAAGGCCAGAGGTAACACTTCAAAGAAAGTGCGTCAGATGCGGCTCGTACTTATGAATACCGACGGAAAAATCTATCTCCAGAAACGGAGTAGCAAGAAGGAACAGAATGGGGGTCTCTACGACAAGACCGTTGGTGGTCATGTTCGGCAGGGGTATACGGTGAATATCACTCTGGTGCAGGAGTGCGCCGAAGAGCTAGGTTTTCCTGCAACAGTTCTGAATGATGACGAATTTCTTCATGCCATCCGCAATGTAGATCTTCATGTCATCGGGATCTTTCGCAAGGTCGATGACGTAAAGGAATATGAGTCCGTTCGCGTGACTCCACGCGGCAGTTTTACCATGAAGAGTATCTGCGCGTTCTTTATCGGATACTATGACGGGTCGATTCGATTTGCTGACGCCGAGGCCTCGGGGATCGAAGTATTCGACTTGCCAGACCTGCGGGCGGAGATCGCCCATCATCCTGAGAAGTTCACGGAAGATTTGAAGTATTTTGTCGAGCAGTATGCACAGTATCTTGTGCCCGTTTCGGCGCTGCTGGAACAGCAAGAACAGAACATCCTTTAGAGATGGTGCTTTCGGGCAAAATACAGAAGCCCATACGCACTCGGCATGTGCACGTGAGTGCTGCTACAGACGTGTTCAATAGCCTCCTGAACGGTGCATTCATGCACTTCGATCAGTTCGGTATCATCCTGAGGTAGGGGATCTAGGGCGAGCTTCTTGGCGACGAAAATCTGATTCGTGGTGGGGAATCCCTCGGAGTGGTTGCCGCTGCAGAGAAATGTGATTTCTTCGGCGCGATAACCTGTTTCTTCCTGCAGTTCGCGCAGGGCCGCGATTTTCGGATCCGGCTCCTTATTCACCCGACCCGTGGGCAGCATCCAGATGTAGCCTCCGAAGAACGGGCGGTACTCGCGGAGGAGGAGCACGCTTCCATTATCCGTGACGGCGATGATGTGAGCGGTATCACACCGCGTGACGCGGGCGATCTTCTTCGTTTTTCCATTAGGAAGAGAAGCTTCTTCGAGTGTGACGCGCCAGCCGTGTCCGGAGTAGAGCTCTTCCATCAGAGGCGTTATACACTCTAAAGAAGACCGGCGGCACTGCGAATCTCTTTTTCGAGTTTCTCACTCAGTTTCGGTTGCCCTGCGATGTTGAGTGAGGCAGCCATTCGTCCTTGGCCGAGGGCTTCTTCTCCGTAGCGGTAGTGCGTGCCTGCCCGCTCGATGATGCCGTACTTCACGCCCATATCGAGCAGATCGCCTGCGTAGTTGATGCCCTTGGCGTAGAGAATGTCGAATTCCGCCTGGCGGAACGGTGGGGCGACTTTGTTCTTCACAATCTTGGCTCTGGTGCGGTTACCGACGATTTCCTGGTCGCCCTCACCCTTCTCGATAATTTTGTCGATGCGACGCACGTCGATGCGGATGGAGGCATAGAATTTGAGGGCATTGCCGCCGGTGGTTGTTTCAGGATTGCCGAACATGACACCAATTTTCATGCGCATCTGGTTGATGAAGATGATGGAGCAACTGGTCTTGCTCACAATGGACGTCAGTTTGCGAAGAGCCTGGCTCATGAGTCGAGCCTGCAAGCCCATGTGACTGTCGCCCATCATGCCATCGATCTCTGCGCGTGGGGTGAGTGCGGCGACGGAATCGATGACAATGAGATCGATACCGCCGGACCGCACGAGAGTTTCGGTGATTTCGAGGGCTTGCTCCCCATCATCGGGCTGCGAGACTAAAAGTGCATCAATATCGACCCCGATCTTCTTGGCGTACTGCACGTCCAGTGCGTGCTCCGCATCGATGAAGGCCGCCTTACCTCCACGTTTCTGCGCCTGTGCGATCACGTGCAGGGCAAGAGTGGTTTTGCCGGAGGATTCCGGACCGTAGATCTCGATGATGCGGCCCTTGGGGATGCCGCCGCCAAGCGCAATGTCGAGCGAGAGAGCACCGGAAGGAATACACTCGATCTTCACTGCGTGATCCTGGCCCATGCGCATAATGGCGCCGGCGCCGTATTGCTTCTCGATCTGTGCGAGGGCGGACTTGAGCGCCTCTTCTTTGGGATTTTTGGAGGTGCTCGTGTCTTTCGTGGGGGTCATCGTGATTTTGGTAGGAGATGCTTTTGCCATGGTAGAGTTGAGGAGAGAAGGGTAAAAGGTGTAAATTCGTACACCACTGTACATATCTTAATTTGGCTCTGCAATGACAATCCCTTGCGGAATCGCGCAAATGATGATGGTGTATTACTGTACACCTCTATGCACCACCAATCGTGCGGCACCTGCCGATATTCTCCTGAAAGTCGGTGATTTCACAGTACTGCCCCGTCGGGCACAGAATGCCAGCGGTCCCGCCGCAAGGAGAACCGACAGTTGTCTCTGATTGTGTAGCGGACGATTGTTTACCAGAAGCATCACCGAAGGTGAGTGATGTGAGGAACACCAGCCACTGAGCGTGCAACAGGTCGGCGTCTTCCATCTCTTGTGGCGGCGTGAAGGTGAGGACAATCAGATCTCCGTCGGATTCCACCGAGGCAATTTCCTGCTGCGAGTTGGGTGTTCCCTGACGTACCGCGTAATGCCCGGAAATCTGAAAGGGCGCTCCGGTGGAAGGGAGGGAAGTCTGCGGAGAACGGATGATGGTGACGAGTGGCGTTGCGGTTCCCTCAACGAGGAATACGGTCGTGCTCTTCTGCGTTGCCATGATCCACGAACGGGGAATAGTTCCCGTGAGTCCAAAGGTACTGAGAGAGATTCGCTGCAGGTCCTGCTCGAGCGTCGTCACATCCTGCGTGACGAGAACAGGGAGGAGCGAAGGATCGGAATTGGGCTCAAAGATGCCGCGGATCACCACAGTTTTTCCCTCAAATGTCCGAAGATTGACGACTGTACTTTCGACGAAACAGAGCCGTTGTCCCTCGTGCGTGAGCAGGTGCGTGCCACGTCGCAGGGTCGAGATCTCGGCGGGGAGCAGGGTACCGGTCATCGTCTGCACGCCTGTGGGAAGGGGAGGAGGGAGGGGATCTCCACCACCGCAAGCAGTGAGAAGGAGTGCGCAGGAACCCAAGCTGAGTAAGAGGATCTTTCGTGTCATTACCACCATTGTTGGCGCTCGATGCACTCTGCGCAAGCCACTACAGAACAAAAGAGACCATCCGTAGGTGGCCTCTCTTTCAGAATTCCTGTAAATGCGTCTTACTTCTTCTTGCTCGGATCGAAGGCGTAGACGGCGCGTCCCACGCGAGTGAAGTAGGGCATCTTCTGCAAGTTGAGCGAAATCGTTCCTACCTTCACGGTGCGCTGCTTGGCGACTTCGGCGATGATCTCTTTCTTGCTCAAGGGCCCCTTCTCTTTGAGGATCTTCTCAATCACATCGGCCACGGTACCTGGCTCGTAGCCCCAATCGCTTAAGGCGTAGAGACCGCGGCCTACGAGGACGAATTGGGGATAGCGGATGAGTTCGTTGTGTACCGCCTGAACGGTGACGTTCTTATGATCGAAATGCGCGTCGCGGATGCGGTTGGCGATTTCCATGAAGTGGAGCGGCTCACCGGACTTCTTAAGAATGATTTCCACTTTGTCACGGATACTACGTGGGCGAACGAAGCGCCACTCGGTCAGACCCCATCCTTCGGTAATCTCTTTGAGACGCTCGTCGATTTTGAGACAGGAGAGTATGAGTTCGCGGCTGGGGACCCGGCCCTCGAAGAGGTTCATCGATTGCACGGCCGAGACGATCTCGTCGGCTTGCATGCAGGACTTTCGCTTCTTGAGGATCTTCACAACACTATTGACGATAAGAAGAATGTCTTCCATGGCCAGAGACTCGAGTCTCCAGAATGGGACGAAGGTGTTGCTGTGGCTGCCCATGGCCATCTCGCTGTCGATGGAGTACGAGAGACGAAGAACGGCTCCGTCGACCTGGGTGCTGCCCTGAATGCGACGTAGCACCATGGTGATGAGGTCGTCTTCGCGCATGAGCCCCCCGTGCACACGCAGTACACCCTTCGCCAGCGTATTCACTTCATCGAGTCGTGTGGTACGGACAGTGCGCTTGAGTTTGTTGAGTGCGATGGATTCGATCTGACGAATACGCTCACGCGTGACATTGAACTGCTTACCAATCCGCTCGAGGGTCTGCTTTTGATTGCCCTGTAGAGCGAAACGCCTCTTCACCACAGTTGCTTCCTTGTCGGTCAGGACGAGGAAGAGATTGTCGAGTAACTCCGGCAGATTGAGAGAGATCTGCGGAAGGTTCGGTGTCTGCTGGGATGTGGTGGTGGAGGAGGCTGCGGGAGCGGTCATCATCGTGGGGGAATGAACATCCCTCGTTTTACCATAACATTGACAGAGACAAAAGATGCAGCAGAGGTTTGGGTGGACGGATGAGAAGAGATGTTGCTCCGTGTCTCTGCGTCGATTTTCTTCCTCATCGATCAAAATCTTCGTCGTCCCTCACCCAAGCGCTGATGTCGATACAGTCGCGCAACGAGTGCTCTGAAGTTAGCGGCAAAACGATGGAGTCCAATGAACAGGTAAAGGATGGTATTTTAGTCAATTTTTTGATATTGTCAAACATCTCCTCAATGCTTTTATAAGGCTGTTCAGAACAAATTGAGGGCGGCAATCGCATCAGGATCACCGGTATGTGTACGAGGAGTGGTATAACGCTCGTCACGCAGTTCTACCGACCATCCGCGTTCCTGCATCTGTTCTGTAATTTCACGAACATAATGGACCTGCGCACCCTCTTCACCTGAAGGAAGAAGGGGGAGCCCGACAATCAGCCGATCGATGCGGCGCTCCTTAATAAGGGCAGAGAGCATCTCCAAGAGCTCTTCAGTGCTCGTATGCTTCAGTGTGGTGAGCGGCAGGGGGATATCTGTTTCTTCATCCAAATAGGCCACTCCCGTGCGCTTCGTCCCGATGTCGATGGCGAGAAGGCGTGCCATTACTTCTTCGCATCCAAGGCGGCGACCAGGGAGGCGGCGTGTGATTTCTTGTGTGCGGCGTTCTTCCAGTGGACGATGCGCTTTTTCGCAGC
>CAYOLJ010000062.1:0-7077 GCA_964404805.1 uncultured Candidatus Peribacteria bacterium | reverse complement strand
ACCGGGGATTTCGTCATCGAAGCTCGGCCATCCACAGCCAGAGCGAAACTTATCATTCGAACGGTAGAGCAGCTCGCCGCACTGGCGACAGGCGAACGTCCCCTCCTCCCAAAAATCATCGTACTCCCCTGAGAACGACGCTTCCGTTCCCTTGTCGACGATGATGCGCTTCTCTTCGGGCGTGAGTGGCTGCGGCTCCATAGGTTTATTCTCCTCGAAGGGCACCCAGAAACAATCGACGGATGGGGCTCTCTGATCTCTGATGCGCAGTGACCGGCTATTTCTTTTTGTTTCTGCGCATCTCAGAAATGAATCCTCGTATCACTCTCGGAATCTGGCGACGGTAGCGGATGAGTGCGTAGATGATCGCTCCGACGAGAATAAGGGGGCCTAAACGCCAGCCGATCGAGAGCAGCGCCCCGATCAGAATGATGATAATTGCAAGACTCAGGAATTCCATGGGAAACACTATATCATGAATCACTCAGTCCACGCATGAAGTGCGCGTTGCAGGGCATCTCATTCGCCGAACTCCTCGTCTCGAGTTCTATTTCGTGTATGCTTTTCCCCGACCCGCTCAGAGACACAATTACCTTCGTCTCTGTCTAAACCCAAGATCCCAGGTCTCTACTTTCTCTCTCCTCTCTGTGGATAAGCACATCCTCATTGCCGATGACGATCTCTTTCTTGTGAAGATGTACAAGCTCGAACTCGAGGGCGCCGGCTACGAAGTCACCACAGTCACCAACGGAAAGCTGGCCCTCGAAGCCATTGAAAATCAGAAGCCGGATCTACTGCTTTTAGATCTGCTCATGCCTGAAGTAGATGGATTTACGGTGCTCCAGCAGATTCAAACGAAAGGCTATGTTTTTCCCGTTGTGGTGCTCTCGAGCTCGAGTCAGGAGATCGATAAGAAAAATTGTAAAGCACTCGGCGCCACAGATTACATCGTCAAAAGCGATATGGAGCTGGATCAGCTGGCAAAAATGATCAAGAGATACGTATAAATATCACAGCAAAAACCCCTCGCTGAGTGTAAAAGCAGAAGGAATGATATTTCGAGTGTTTTCTGAACTTGTGTCACGAAACACGATAATAATCAATGAAAATTCATTGGCCACCCTTCCGTTCAATAAGGCCATGCGATAGGCTCTGCAGGATCGTTCTTCCCTTCTTCTTCTTCATGAAAAAACGCTCCGGATTCACCCGTCTCCGCCTAGGGCTCCGCCGAGGTTTTACGCTCATTGAGCTCATTGTCATCATCGCCATTCTCGCCATTCTCGCGGTGATAATCTTCATTGCACTCGATCCCGCCATGCGCATTCACTCCTCGCGCAACGCCCGCCGCTGGTCCGATGTGACTGCGATCATAAAAGCCGTCAAGACGTATGAGGCTGACACGGGCGGCCTGCCCATGAATATCGATACCGACGCGGACAGTGTGCAGGTGATCGGAGAGAGCTTGGGAAACTGCCCCTCAGTCGTGTGCAACGGTCAGACGGTGGCCAATAGCAACTGTGCCGTCGATGATTTTGATACCGCGTTGCGTGCATACTTGAAAAAATTGCCAACGGATCCTCAAAACGGCACCGACAACGACACGCGCTACTACATCAATCGGGATGCCTACGGCATCATCACCGTGGGGGCCTGCGATGTCGAAGGAGAAGATATGGGTGGCACGGGCGATGCGCCGACCATCGAAGTGATGCAGTAGTACTGCTTCATCATCTCCTAAGAACGGGCAATGAGCATCCTTCTGTAACATCCGCCCGTCTCTTTTCACACGGTGTCAGGTACTTCCTTGTAGCACAGGCCATGCAGAGGGTGCATCGCCCCCGCAACGCCGCATTCATGGTGCACATCGTCGAGCATACAAGAAAAAATACTCTACAATACTTCACGAGAAATGCACGTAAACTCCCTAGAAAGCGATCCTGTTGCATCTCTCATCGGAGTAGAATTTCTTGCATGAAAAACCGCATCTCCCTCCTCTTTTTTGTCTTGCTCGCGAGCTCGCTCACACTGCACGTCGGTGGAGTGTTTTCCACCGTACAGGCAGAGTCTCCTAGTACCCCCGCCCTCATCAATGGTGAGAGGGAAGGTGAAAAACATCGCGAGAAAGACGCGCGCGTGCGTACGTGTGACGAAGTGGGCCTCTGCGAGAAAAATGAGAAACGCCTGCTTCTAGGCTCCAAATCCCCGCGTGAGGTTTTCTCTGCTCTGCTGAAGGGTTGCCGCGCCAAGCGTTGGCTCAACAATGATGTTGTGCTCAAGTGTCCGAAAGACGTGGTGATTCCCGGTGCCAGCACGGAGCGTGTATTCAAAACACAAGACTTCTTCTCGGTGGAGCAAATTGGCGCTTTCACGGTACATCAACAGGATATTAAAGGGAGTGGTGTAAGGGTGGCCGTGCTCGATACAGGCATCGATGCGACACATATCGAAATTGCCGGACGCATCGTAGAACAGGCATCGTTTGTCGTAGGATCTACTCCGGCTGACGGCAGCGGACACGGCACACACGTAGCAGGCATCATCGCCGGAGCGGGAGCCGTCGTGCATCAGGATGAGAACGGTGCCAACCGCATCCTCGGTTCCAGCCCGCAGGTCAGTCTGCTGATTGGTAAAGTGTGCAGTGATGATGGCTGGTGTGCAGAGGGTGACATTCTCGCCGGCATCGAGTGGGCAGTTGCCAAAGGTGCCAAGGTGATCAACCTTAGTTTGGGAGGTGGCGCCTTCATGAGTGCCTGCGACGGTGACACTATGGCCGCGAAGGCGAACTGGGCTGCCAATCAGGGCACGCTCGTCGTGGCTGCTTCCGGTAACGGTGCAGAGCTGAATCCCGGTGTATCGACCCCCGGATGTGCCTCGAAGGCTGTAGCCGTCGGTGCGATCGATCGCAACAATGTACGACCTGTCTGGTCAGGCAACGGCCCTGCACTGGATGTCATGGCGCCGGGTCTCGGCATTCTCTCGTCTCTCCCCTGTGCCACTGCGGGCACCTGCCCCGAGGCGGGCTTCGGCTGGTGGAGCGGTACGAGTATGGCTTCGCCGCACGTGGCGGGTGTTGCAGCCTTGGTACGCGGAGTGAACGACACGCTCACCGCCGACGAGACACGTATGATCCTGACCTCCACCGCCTATGATCTCGGTAACGCCGGTCTCGATGACTCGTACGGATACGGGCGTGTCGATGCCGTGGCCGCCGTGGCACGTGCAAAGGATTTCGACAGTGACGGCTCCCCCATTCCCTTAGACTGCGACGATCGCAACGGCGCCGTGTCGCCGCTCAAGAACGAAGTGTGCGGTAACAATGTGGATGACAATTGTGACGGATCG
Organism: uncultured Candidatus Peribacteria bacterium; assembly: GCA_964404805.1. Classification (GTDB taxonomy): domain Bacteria; phylum Patescibacteriota; class Gracilibacteria; order Peribacterales; family Peribacteraceae; genus Peribacter. Next base: position 3,735 of record CAYOLJ010000062.1, on the reverse strand, counting down.
GTGGATGAAGGTTGTGCTCCGCCGCCAGCTTCTTCTTCCGTGTCGTCCGTGGCATCTGTGTCTTCCGTTTCTTCTGTGTCTTCCTTTGTTTCCTCCGCTGCCAGCAGCGCGCCCGTGAGTTCAGCCTCCTCTGCTGTATCCTCATCTGCACAGTCTTCATCGTCCCACGCATCGTCGGTGCGATCATCCTCCGCGGCTTCTTCAGTACGCTCGTCCTCCGCACGCTCCTCTTCTTCGAAGTCTGAGAACGACGACGATAATTATAATGATCACAACGACAGTAACCGACAGAGTTCACGCTCCTCTGAAGAAAACAATGAGTACCGCAACCGCGAATGTAGACACTGGTGGGAGTGGTGGCTTCCGTGGGTGCAGTGTGAAGCGCCTGAGGAGGAAAATCAGGCCAAGCGCCCGATCGATGCCCCTCCGGGACAAGAGCGTAAGGGCAACAACCAGTGATTTTCGTGCTCTCAAGCCTTGACTGATAGCTGCCACTTGAGCACAGTGCGCCTCTATGCCGCTCTTCATTGAACACCTCAGTGCCGCCGATTTCTCGCATCCCACCGTCCCGCGCACCCGGCTGGTGCAGGCCGTCGTGGAACACATCAGCGATGCGACGAGGGTTGTACAATCCAGGGTCCGGGAACGTCTTGCCCAGGAGGTACGGCAGCAGGGCGTCACCTACGAAATTCTGCTCAATGATCACAGAATCACCGGCATCACGCGGATCGACCCCTCCTCCCCGCCCTCCCCGTTCGATGAACATTTCGAGCAGGAGATCACTCTCCCCACAAGCAAAGGGGCACTGGGCAACCCCTACAAGGCGAAAGCTACGCCCGAAATGATGGTGCTGTTAAGGTCCAACGGCGAAGTCACTCCCCCCTCATCTAAGGAGGCAACGAGCGATAGTACATTTTCTCCTTCTCCCCTATGAGAACTCCTGGTAAAGATTCGCCCGATAAGTTGGTTGTGCTGCCCGCCATTCATGTGAAACACGATGGGCAAGGAAACGAAGTACCCCAAAGTCTCGGATTTCTCATTTACGAGCGCCAGACTGTCAACGACAATGTGCGTACCACCGTAGGCTCCACCGCCGCCTACCGCGAAGGATGGAAACGGGCCTTCGGTAAGGGGGACTCCGAGCAAAACTGATCCTCTCAATCCATCTGTTCGTGCTCAAGCAACCGTCTCTTTCTGGTGCTACCTCCTGCGAAGTACCCGATGCCACCCTTTGCCGGAACAACGCGATGGCACGGCACGACGATAGGAAGAGGGTTTCGCTTGAGCGCGGTGCCCACGGCCCGGGCGGCACGCGGATGCCCGATGCGCTGTGCCAGCTCGCCGTAGGTGATGGTGGAAGCGAAGGGAACCTGCTGCACCGCCCGCCACACGGCGCGTTCAAATTCCGCACCACGCAGCGGCACGGCAAGGCGGAATGAGCGGCGTTTTCCTGCGAAGTATTCCTTGAGTGCACGCGCGGCGACGGATCGCACCGAGGCAGGCAGCACTGCGCGTGCGTGCATGGTGGCCCACGAGAGATCGGAGTGGAGCATGGGAAGGCTTATTGTACAGGAACGGGAACGAGGCCTGTCACTCCGTGACAGTGTTACTTCCGGTTGTGTACCATCCCCACGATGGAATGTACCGGCGAACGCGCCATTGAAGGCCAGTCTTCTGCACGCACCATGGCGGATCACCTGGAGCGTTATCGTTTTGCGCAACAGTTCGTCGAAGGAAAAGATGTATTGGATATCGCCTGTGGTTCGGGGTACGGGACTGCACTGCTTGCCGAAGGAGGCGCGAGAAGTGTCGTGGGGATGGATCTCTCCTCCGCAGCCATTGAGCACGCGGAAAAGAATCATGCATCCAGCAGATCTCGTTTTGTCAGGGAGATCTCCAAACACTGCATCTCCCTACTACATTTGATGTCATCGTCTCATTCGAAACCATTGAACATGTGCAGGAATACATGCAAGCCCTCCACGCACTTTTCGAGGCACTGCGCCCCCATGGAACCCTGATTTTCTCCACGCCCAATCGCCGTATCACCTCCCCCCATCTCCGGTCAATACAGGGAAAGCCCAACAATCCGTTTCACATGCAGGAATTCCTTCCGGAAGAAATGTCCACGTTCCTCCAACAGGTCGGCTTCATGCCGGAACATATTCACCTGTACGGGCAGCGGCAGCAGAAGAGAATCTTGCCCACCCGATTGCTCCGATTTCTGTACAAATGTCTGGTCAACCCTGCGGTACATGCTTCGCCCAAAGTGCTGCCGGTGGAATCTATGCACCCACGGTACATGGTCATAGTCGCAATCAAAGAATGAATGGAATGCATTATGTACTTGACCGTTCCACCACCACCCAGAACGCCATTTTGAGCAAGTATAGTGGCTTAAACAAGCCGTAAACCAAAGTTGCTCGATTTCATTTTTTAGGACGCTAGTATGCACGCCCCTCTGCGGAATTCATACTAAACAACTTGGCAACCACCTTCCATCATCGGCCTGAAACCTGCACGATCGTCGCGTGTCACTTGGATCCTCTGGCACCTGTGTGCCCTCCTGCTGCTCCACTCACCCTCAGTGACTACATCACCCTCCGTGATGCCATCGCCTTCGCCCGCACCGCCCACGCGGGGCAGAAGAGACCCGATGGTCGCGCGTACCTCTCGCATCCTCTGGCCGTACTGCAGATTCTGCGTTCGGTGAGTCTGGAGCTCCCCCCTGCGGCGTATGTCACCGCTCTTCTGCACGACACGGTGGAAGATGGAAAGGCAACGCTGCCGCAGATCCGCGCAACATTCGGCAATGAAGTGGAAGCTGCCGTGGATGCGCTCACGCGGCCCAAGCGGCCGAAGGGTGTGTCTATCGACGATCATGAGCGCGACTATCTCGCTCAAATGGCCGAGGCCAATACGCTCATCCCCTACGTGCTGCATATCAAGATGGCCGACCGGCTGCACAATCTTGAAACCGCGCACTTTTGTGCTCCCGCATACCGGCAGGCACTCTTCAACGAAACCTCTGCACTCTATCTGTCATTCCTTGAGCACGAGGAATTGCGACAAGATCGTCACATCGAGGCCTACCGCACGCTCCTCACACTGCTCGGCGAGAGCATCACACACATGAGGCTAACGTCGTAAACGCCCTTCACCATGCGACAAAACGCGGTATAGTGCTCCGGTGATCCGCGTGCTCGCCTCCACGATTTCGGTGAACTTGCAGCAGAAACTCCTGCACAGGGAGTTCTGGCTCCAGCTTCTTGTTGGGAGGATCTTGCCAATTCTGATTCCGTTACTTGCATGGCAGGCAGTTTTCGATTTCACCGAGGCATCAGAATTAGGTGGATGGCAAAGAAACCAGATGGAAATCTACTATGTTCTCGTTTTCTGTATTTCCCTTTTTGCAGACATACACTTTCATTTTGAAATGAGCTCCATGGTTCATATGGGCTCATTAAATCAATGGCTAATTCGCCCCATTTCGTTTTTCCTCACTATTACAAGTTTTGTTCTCTCAAGAATCATCATACTGCTGATCCCTAGCCTTATCGCACTCATTGTCGGCTCACTCTTCGTTCAGGATTTTATTTCAGCTTTCTCAACAACCGGCATTCTTGCAGCCATCATCGTTCTTCCCCTTTCGCTTCTTATCTTCGCCTGCTTAAGTGTGATGATAGGCATGCTTTCATTCTGGATCATCAAGACTGAAAGTATTTTCACTCTCAT
>CAYOLJ010000061.1:0-7077 GCA_964404805.1 uncultured Candidatus Peribacteria bacterium | reverse complement strand
TGTACATTGTAGTCTGCTGCGAGAGATTGGGGAATCTTCTCATCCCCTCCTCTTCTTCTCACTTAACTCCGGAGGGAACCACGTCTGTGCTTGGGGTTTAAGGTCGTGTAAGGAATTGTCGGTAATAAAGGCGAACCGTGACGATGAATGACAGAGAGAGCCATGTAACGATGACGTACATCTTTATAAGAAGGAATACTATGTATCCTCCTGCTATGAGAAAACATGACACAAGTACTACTAAGGTTCCCACAATCAACCCATAGATGGCGCATAGAAAGAGCGATTTCTGATTTTCAATGGATCGGATTTCCGTTCTGCGCGACCAATAATACAAGAACACAGCAGCACTGGCTGAAATTGAAAACCAACTGATATTGTCTGGAAAGAAAATGAAAAACCTTCTTATGTCAAAGCCATATGAAAATATAGTTAAAACAAAGAGAATCACATGCCCAACAATCAATCCTAGAGCTATGGCCGACGGAATATTGATGCGTTTCTGCAATAGATCTTGTTTCATCTTGGATATCACATTGCCTTTGTAGGAATGACGTCTCTGTGCAATGACAGGGAAAATCCATGCCAGAACTATACCGTTGGCAAGAGCTGCAATTAGAATGTAGATCGCTGTTTCAAGTTTCATATACCAGCATGAGTGTGAGAACGTGATCAGACCTAACCCAAGCGTTTCAGTAATATTCTGAAAAAGATTAAAGAATGCCAAAAATGGCCAAGACAATGGATTCATCAATATCAAGGTGCCACGGTCAACTTGTACAGATATTGGCTGATCCAACATACATCCTCCGCCGCCTGGGAAAAAATATACAGAATCAGCTCCAAGATCGATAAACAGTGCCCATGCGGCTGCATAAACGACTCCGACGACGATACCCAATAATTTAGGATTGATGCGCAACGTTGTACCCATGAATGACATGGTAACACACCTATTGCCCACCCAACTCACCCCCTCCTCTTCTTCTTCTCGCTCAATTCGGGCGGGAACCACTTCTGCCCTTGAGGATACAGTTCATACGCTTCTGCAATAAACTCCTTCCATAGTGGAGTCACCACGGTCATGCCATCTGCATTAAACGCCAGTGGTGAATAATCGGCATTGCCCGCCCAGATGCCAAGAACAAACTCGGGGCTGTAACCCAGTGTCCACACATCACCGGGTAAGAGTGTGCATCGGCCCGTTGCAGGATTCACGTACGCACAACGACTACTTGTTCCTGTCTTGATCGCCGTCTGAATACCGGGGACGGTGAGCGCCTCGTTCCACGCGGGTGTGGGACGGATGGAATTGTCACTCAGGATGCTCGTAAGCCAACGCGCATGTTGCGGAGCGATGGCCTGCACCGCAGGAATGGGCGGAGAACTCAAGAGCGTTCCATCCACCGCGCGCACACTTTCAATGGCCGTGAGAGGACGGCGGATTCCCGCATTGGCCAGCGTGAGGTAACCCTGCACCATCTCGATGAGCGGTACTTCGGCCGAGCCGATCGCGAGCGGATAGCCGAAGGTGAATGAGGGCATCCACCGGCGTTTCAGTTCGCGCGTATCAAAAGGAGTCACGACACCCATGCGCGCGGCTGTCAGCAGTACGGCATCCTCACCGCCGGAATACAGCAACGCCAGAATCGCGGGAATATTGCGCGAGGCCGCCAGTGCGTGGCTGATTTGTGTCCAACTGCGATACCCGCCCTCATAGTTGCGGGGGCGATCGGGCCCCAGTGCAAGTGGTGCATCGAGGAGAAACGTGGTGGGTTCGAGGCCCGCGGCGAAGGCTGTTGCGTACACGAAGGGCTTGAAGCTGCTTCCCGGCTGACGCGCCACGCGCGCCATGTCGATCATGGCTCCCGGCTCATTGCTGCTGTACCGCACATTGCCGACGTAGGCGAGGATGTGCCCCGTCGCGCGGTCCGCCGCGACGAGTGCAATGTTGCCGGCTCCGTACCGCGTGCGGATCTCGTCGGCGTGCTCCTGCACGATGCGCTCGGCGAGACTCTGTAGTAGAGGATCAAGCGTGGTCTGCACAATGCAGCCGCCGGCTTTCGTATCGCACGGACGATCTGTTTGCACTGCTCCATCTCTAAGCTGCCGCTGCACCTCGAGCGCGAAGTACGGCAGGGTGCTGACACTTGTTCGCTCTGTAAACCGCATGTTCTTCAGTTCTTCGCGTGCCAGGGCGAGTCGCGCCTCGCCGATGAATCCGTTCTCGTGCATGGCATCCAGTACAAGATCGGTGCGTCCCCGCACATATACCGAACCCGTGGCTGTGAGAAAGTGTCTACCGAGAAGCCCAATGGTGATGTCGTCGGCAGGAATTTGCCCCACTTGTTGAATGTCGCCTTCGCGAATGGCACGCGCGGCCTCGCGCGAGATAGATGTGTGCAGATGGATACCGTAGGGACTGAAGTACGTGGGCCGCTGCAGCATGGCCGCCAGCACAGCCGATTGCGCGAGTGTGAGATCGCGGGCACTTATGTCGAAATACGTGCGACTCGCCTCCTCCGCGCCGTACACCGTGCCCCCGAACGCCATGTGGTTGAGATACAGGCCCAGAATTTTCTCGCGCGAGGCGACCTGTTCCAAGCGACAGGCGAGCAGCGACTCCACCGTCTTGCGCGCAATACTCTTGTCGCTGCGGTCGAGCATGAGGTTGCCCGTGAGCTGCTGCGTGATAGTGGAGGCACCCTGCGATTCTGACTCCGTAAGATTGGCAACGATCGCGCGGATGACAGCCTTGATATCGATGCAACCACGGTCGAAGAAGCGCTCATCTTCGATGGCGACCACCGCCTGCTTGAGAAATGGTGAGAACGCATCATCCGCCAGTTCCAGACGGTCGCGCTCCAGATACACGCGTCGTAGCTCCGTGCCGTTGGCATCGGTGAGAATCACGCTCTGTGGCCGCATGAAACTGCCGGTATTTACCGAACGCAGCCACGACCACAAACCCGAAAGCTGCATCACGAGCACTGCACTGAGCACGAGAAAATTGGCAAGCAGGCTGTGCCTCAGAATCCGGCGCTTCGGCGTTCTGTAATGCGCGCGACCGGTGGACGGTGACACAGAAGCCATAAAGTGGCTCATGGTATGCCTTTTGCGCTGAGTGAGCCAGTAGGCTCACGTCTCTATACAGAACACGCGGAAGCACACATCGATGGGATGGGGAACGGCTTCTCCTGCTCAACCTCTCCCCCTAACCCCCTCTCCATAGAGAGGGGGAATGTTTGTGTTTGTAGTTGTTCTCCCCTTCCTCTTGTGGAGGAAGGGGATCGGGGGATGGAGGTTATGTGCAAAGAGCCCATACCGAACAATGATACTGTCCGTTCCCGACCTGCAAAATCCTAAAGAAACTGTACCTCCCGGCATTCCCACAAGTGCTAAATTCCTGTAAAGTGCATGGGATTCACCCCACTTCGCGCTCCGCGCTCTGCGGGGCAAGTGAGTATTTCTGTCATCATGAGTATCCGCAACATCGCCATCATCGCGCACGTCGACCACGGCAAAACCACACTTGTGGATGCGCTGCTCACGCAGGGCGGTGCATTCAAGGACTACGAAGAGGTGGGCGAACTGATGATGGATAGTAACGTGCAGGAGAAAGAGCGCGGCATCACCATCTACGCCAAGAACACGTCCATCCATTATCAGGATTGTAAGATCAACATCGTCGATACGCCCGGGCACGCCGACTTCGGTTCGGAGGTGGAGCGCATTCTGCGCACAGTCGACTGTGTGCTCCTTGTGGTCGATGCACAGGAGGGCCCCATGCCACAGACCAAATTCGTCTTGAAGAAATCCCTTGAACTGGGGCTCAAGCCGATTGTCATCATCAACAAGATCGATAAGCCCGCCGCCCGCCCGATGCAGGTGGTGGACGAGGTGTTTGACCTCTTCGTGGCCCTCAAGGCCAACGAGCAGCAACTCGACTTCCCCTACATCTTCACCGTGGCGCGCGAGGGCATCGCCAAGCGCACGATCGAGGACCGGTCGGAGGATCTCACTCCCCTCTTCGAGATGCTTATGGCACACGTGCCCGAGGCCGAGCAAAACCTCGATGCCCCCTTCCGCATGCAACCCAGCAGTCTGGCATACGACAACTATCTGGGGCGCCTCGCCGTGGGAAGAGTGTACGAAGGAATCGCACGGCCGGGTGATACGGTCTTCATCAAGACGCAGGACGGAGCCATACGCAAAGCCAAAGTATCCAAAGTCATGGTGGCCGACGGGCTCAAGCGTAGCGAAGTGAACGAGGCCCACGCAGGTGACATCGTGACACTCGCCGGTATTCCCGATATCAACGTGGGCGAGACGATCGCGACAGATGAAAACGCTGATCTACTCCCCGCAATCCAGATCGATCCTCCCACAATCTCGATGAACTTTCTCGTCAATAACTCCCCCTTCGCAGGCAAAGAGGGCAAGCTCGTAACCACGCGCCACATCAAGGCGCGACTGGAGAAAGAGAAAGAGACGAACGTGGGCCTGAAGGTCGAAGAAATCCCCAATTCCGATACGTACAAAGTTTCGGGCCGCGGCGAGTTGCATCTTGCCGTGCTTATCGAAGCCATGCGCCGCGAAGGATTCGAGCTGCAGATCTCGCGACCAGAAGTGATTCTGCGGGAGCAGGACGGCGTAAAGATGGAACCCATCGAGCAGGCGGTCATCGACGTGCCCGAAGAATTCACCGGCACCGTCATCGATATGCTCGCACACCGCAAGGGCGAGATGGTGGATATGAAAACCTATGAGGGCCACACGCGCATCGAGTATCGCATACCCACGCGCGGGCTTCTGGGATTTCGCGGCGACTTCATCATCCAAACGCGCGGCGAAGGGATTCTCACGCACTCCTTCATTGCCTACGAACCCTTCAAAGGGAAGCTTGGCGGTGCATCACACGGCTCAATGATCTCGATGGAGAATGGCATAACAATGGCCTTCGCGTTGTGGGGATTGCAAGAGCGCGGCCGACTCTTCGTGATGCCGCAGACCAAGGTCTACGTAGGCATGATCGTGGGCGAGAACGCGAAGGATGACGACATGACCGTGAACCCGACCAAAGAGAAGAAGCTGAGCAACATGCGCGCCTCGGGAGCCGATGAAGCCATTAATCTCGTGCCTGTGCAGCCCATGACATTAGAGCAGGCACTGGAGTACATCGCAGAAGATGAACTGGTGGAAGTGACGCCCTCGAGCATTCGACTGAGAAAGAAGTTACTCAGCGACAATGATCGTCGCAGAGCACGCCGATAAATATAAAGGAAATAGCTCCCCCCGTTTAGCCAAGCACTTTTAGAGGGGAGCTCTGTTTTTCTGTCACCCGCATCACGTACCGCAGGTGCACGGGTCATTCCCGCAATTCGGACAGTCATCCATACCGAAAGAAGGGGGAAATAGAGGAACTCCCATTATACCTCGCAGTCTCTGGTCAAAATGAGGTCAAGCAGACGTAAACGACACATTATTGCCATATGATCTTTCGTCCTTTTTGCCCTTACCTATGAGCCAAACGTGAAGGCGTAACCCGCCACACCCGCCCCTTTCAGTGTGAGCGTAAGCGTGTGCTCACCGTACGACCCTTTGAAGAGCTGAAAGAGATCATGGCGATCGACCGTGAAGGAAGTCGCGGGTTCACCATCCACAGTGACAGTCGCTGCAATCGGCGGAGTATCACCTTCGAGCCCCAACACAAGATTGGCTTCGCCACCGAGGAAGTTGATCCGGATTTCGCCTTCATCACCACGCAACACCTGCCGTTCACCATCGACGAGCTGCCAATCACCCACGAGTGCATATGTATGCAGCGGCAAGCGATCGGGGACGGAATAGGTTATGGCAGCGGAAGAGGGCTTACCCTGCGCGTTGGCGAGTGCATCCCAGCTTCGATCTCCGAGGTATGTTTCGGGAGATTGGCGACGACTAGTGCTATCGGGTTCCTCAGCTACGGGCATATCAGATGTATCGATTCCGATTTCACCGAGCAAACTCGCAATCGCACGATCTGTTTCGTCATATGCGCCCTCACCAAAGTGCGTGAAGCGAACAAATCCTTCTGCATCAATGAGGTACTTGGCCGGCCAGTAGCGGTTATTGAAGGCGTTCCACGTGCCGAAATCATTATCCTGCACTACGGGATATGTAAGGCCATGACGCCTGATGGCATCGCGCACGTTCTTTTCGCTCTTCTCAAATACAAACTCCGGCGTGTGCACGCCGATGAGCACAAAGGGCTGATCGCTGTACTTCTCCCAGTACCCCTGAATGTACGGCAGCGTGCGAATGCAGTTGATGCAGCTGTAGGTCCAAAAGTCGATGAGGACAACCTTGCCTTTGAGGTCTGCAAGAGTGAGAGGCTCGCTATTGTGCCATGGGCCCGTACTCTTGAACTCGGGCTGACGGCCAAAGCGTGGAAGCAGTGATGGAACCTGCTGGTTTGCGGAGGACGGAGAAGAGGTTGAAGAGACAGAAGAAGATGATTGCTCTTCGCCACGGAAAAGGCGTTCTTCGAGTTCCGTACCCGTGAGACCGTAGTCCGTGTACTGCACGAGTAACGTCTGCAACGAGGTAAACCAGTTAAACTGGAGTCCCAGCGCCGTGATGATGAGAATCGCACCGGCACTCTTCTCGATGACCCCCGTGAAGCGTGCGAGTGCACGAACTGTCTGCACAGCCCACTGTCCGCCATATCCCACGATGAGCAGAGGAACAGCTGTTCCAGCTCCATAGGTTGCAAGGAGCGCGAGTGCCTTGAGCCCCGGCTGTTCGCGCACGAGTGCGAATGCAAATCCCAGCGCCGGTCCGGCGCAGGGAACCCACACGAGCCCCATGGTGAGCCCGATAATCAAAGCAGTGAGATGTGATTCGGAGCCAAATTCATTGCGTGCGTCGCCCTGCAAACGAAAACCCAGTCGTTGCAACGACGATGCAACTCTGCCTCCGATCTCCATGGCAATAACTCCCACCGCTGCGGCAATCAGAACAACTAACCATCCCTTCGAAAGAAAAAAGAATCCACTTGCGAACGCGCCGAGCAACCGCAACCGCCGCCACTCGATG
>CAYOLJ010000060.1:0-7174 GCA_964404805.1 uncultured Candidatus Peribacteria bacterium | reverse complement strand
CTGCTCATCTACCAAACATGGTTTCTTATCAGTTATTGGCAGGGCGACCCGATCGGCTTTTTTGCCGACGTAGAGTGGCTCAGTCAGCATCTATCATTTGGGTGGGTTGCCGCCATCGTCACCTTCTTCCTGATTCTGATCTTTATCGAATGGATCTTCCCGCACTTCGCAAAGGGAGCCATCATCGGTCTTGCTGCCAAATCCTATAAGAAGGAAGAGGTAAAGGGCGGTCTGGTACTAGCCGTGTACAACTTCTTCCCGCTGTTCGCGATTCACGAATTCTTCTTCATCAGCAGCGTCTCGATGGTGATCACCTTGAGCTCGATTATGGTGCGGTACGCACCCGAAATCGCTCCCTTCGGCATCGGCATGATGTGCATTCTCTTCGTCTTCACCAATATCCTGCGCTTCTTCTTCATTATGTCGGAGGAGGGCGTTGTCATCCGCAAATTGGGGATCGGCGAGGCCATGAAGGCCAGTTTCAAGCTCGTCATCAGCTACCTCGGCCATGTGGTGTTTCTGCTCATCTTAGGTTTCCTCATCAGCCTGCGCATCCTTCTGAATGTGTTGATGGTCTTCCTCGTGCCCGGCATCATCATCGGCGTGGTCTTCCTCTTCGGGAGCTTCTTGCCATTCGGAGTGGCTATCCTCATCGGTGCCATCATCGGCATTATCATCATCGGCTTCGCGAGCTACCTCTTCGCGTACTTAGAAGTCTTCCGCCAGAACGTGTGGACAATCACATACCTCGAATTGAGCAGGCTCAAAGAGTTGGATGTGATTGAGGGGTGAGAACACCAAGAATACGACACCAGCAAGCGAAAATACCCGTTTCTTGATAGCACAAGTAATTTGTTGCATCACTCGGTATTTTCCGTAGTCTTTCCCTATGTCAAATCGGCATGTTCATGGATTATTCGGTAAAGGCAAACATCTCAAGCCAGACGAGGTGGCCGAGGTGGAGGTAATCAATAACGAGGAACTCGCAATACGATTGCGGAGAATTAATGTTTCCACAGCCCAAAAAGCAGCGAATCTTCTCGATCAAATCCTCGGGGGGAATGAACACACCATGCGCAGGCAACTCGGAAACTTTGTGGTGAACGGTCTCCTAATGGTACGCAGCGCAGTCTTCGCCGCTGTAGGTCGCACCCCAAATGGAACTCCTTCTCCTCAGCCACCTGCTGACACTGCTCAGCATACTTCTTCACCGCCACCACAAACTCCTCCTCCCGTACCAGCTACGGATGGAAGAATGCAGGAAAGGAAGGACTCCCCAGCTTCTGCGCCAACACATGCAGCAGCAGAATCTGCCACTCAGAAACCACCTTCTGCCCCCACTGACCACGATGTCGTTGAGAAAAGCCCTCAGCGCAAACGCCGATCAGCAACGGAAATCCTGGGCATCCTTGCTCAAGTGGATGTCGCGCGAAGAGGCGTACGCGGCGCCATAGGAAAAGTACTCTATGCGCATGGCATCGGTTCGAGCCATGTTCGTCAGTGGGAACAGAAGCGTACAGCGCTCGAAGAGCAGGCCGCGAAAGAGGCAACTGGGGGAACGGCATTGACAACGAATGAGAGAGAGAAAGAATTGCAGCGCGATGGCGGTCGCAAACTTCGCTCGTTCCCCGAACCTTTTAAGAAAGCGGTATGGACGGTGTACTGCTATCTCGATCACTGCGGTCAACGAGGAGCTAAATCTGTGCTATCCGATGTTTTCGGTATCAGCTTTGCCTCTGCCAAACGTTGGCAACAGGATCATCAGTGGCCACTGATGGAACACCCGCAAGAAAGAACAGATGGAAGAGGTCGGCGCTACCCCCGAGCCCTCCGGCAGGCCGTCGTTACCCTCTACGAACATTTCGATGCCTTTGGAAAAGGTGGTGGAAAGACGCAGCTTTTGGGAATTCTCGGTATTAGTAGTTCCCTACCGTATACATGGCAAAAAACCGTAGGAGCATTCGACGGTGAAGATACCGCCGCCACATCGGAACATGGAGATGACGCACAGTCGCAGCTCACCGCGCTACTCACGCTGGAAAAAGTAGCTGATCACCTGGAGGAACTCCGCTCACTCACTTTAACCTCACGGCTTCTTGCACCACACGTTGCCGGACTGCGACAGGCCATCGAGCACATACTCACCATCCACTGTTCTGCACATCAACTTGCACCGAAACAACAGCCAAGGGGAAAACGGCATCCCGCAATCGCGCAGCTCACCCCCGCAGAAGCGCTGCAGGAAATGGACGTATGTACCAGAGATCTCGCCGCACATATCCCACGTACTTCTGCGCCAGTGCTCCTCTTGCCTCTCATGGAACAGGTGCAATCAGCAATCGCCGAGGCGATGCAACTCACAGGTACGCCCCCGAAGGAAGAAAAACCGGCAAACGCGGAAGCTGTGGACGCCGCACCGCCAAGTCCCGCACCCGCGACAGTAGCGATGCCACCACAAGAGGATGCTCCCATAGAACAAGCTCCTCCGGCTGCCGAAACGCAGCCGTCCTCACCTCCGCCTACACCTTCAGTCGTTTCGACCCCCGCCCCCTCTCCCGCCGCGCTGCCGACTGAGCAAGTCGCTACGCTCAAAGTCAGTCAAAGGCCGCCACAACCAGAAAAACCGCCATCTGTTCCAAAAGCGCGACCGGCGCCAAGAAACACGTTCGTCGGTTTTCGACGTCCAGAGAGAGGGACGGCATACCGACAATATGATGAGGAGGATCTGCAATTAACGCGCAGAATAGCGGCAGAAGACCGAAGAGAAATCGCCCGCCGTAAGGCATTCACAAACTGGGCACAGGATCGTTTTCAGATTTCACTCGCAACCCCGGCAATGCAACGACGAGTACCTCCTGTGCATCCCGCGCAGTACACAGCCCTTGCCTTTGAAATTACACGAAAACACAAATATCTTGCCCTGCCCGTGCTCCGCGAACTGCGCGGCTCACCCATCGAGGCACGACTGCGTGAGCGGGGCCTTTCTCTCAAAGATATCTGCCTGCGTGAACTTCCCGTCGCTCTCGCGAGCTTCGATCCTGCCGCGCACAGGGACACGGAGAGCGGACTCAAAAAACACATTCGTGACCACTTGTTTGCGCATATCAGTGAGATTCTGTAAACGGCCTATACGTCGCAAAGCAGCGACTAAGCCAAAAAACCGAGGGGGCTTGACCGAAGACAATCGTCCACCTATCATGGTGTACGTTCGTTCCCCATCGAACTATGACACTCACCCCCCATCAGCGCACCGTGCTCAACTACATTCGCGAATTCCAGACGAAGCGCGGTTACTCCCCTTCGCTTGCCGATCTCGCCCTCGCCTTCGGTGTGCGTAGCAAGAACGCCATCGCCAAGGTGGTGAATGCGCTTTTACGAGAAAAGCAATTAGAGAAGGACCCCAAGGGCCGGATCAAGATCCTCGAAATGTCCGAGGCCCACGAGCGTCCGCAGCCAATGGTACTTCCCCTCTTCGGGCCCATTGCCGCGGGGTTTGCTACGGCAGCGGAGGAGCAGGCAGAGGAACTTGTTGGAATAGAAGATTTTCTCGTGCGTGATCGGGCACGAACATTCCTGCTCCGCGTCAAAGGTGACAGCATGATTAATGTCGGCATTCAGGAGGGCGATATCGTAATCGTAGAGCGTGGCAAGGATCCGAAAGTGAATGATATCATTGTGGGGATCCTCGACGGCGAATTCACCTTAAAGCGCCTGAAGAGAGGAAAAGGAAAGTTCTACCTACAGGCAGAGAACCCCGCCTACCCAGATATGTACGCTGTGGAGGATTTGCAGACAGCAGGCGTTGTGCGCGGCGTGATGCGAAAATATTAGTGTCACTACTGATCGAATGTCGCATCATCCAGCTTCAACTCGATGCCTTTATACTTTTGAAATTGCATGGCATGTCAATCATTCGCGATGAAGGAAAAACGGGTCGTAAGACCACTACGCCCCTGCAAACACAATGTTCTCGATACCCAACAATTTTGTCCACTGCTGGCAGCAGTCACAGGCATACGTATGTCCCGAAAGGTAGAGCGTTGCCCCCTTAAGCAATGTTTGTTCCTCCTGCGTAAAGAGCTCAGTCACCAGTTCCTCGGTGGGTTCTACCGTGGTGATGCAGCGCTCGAAATCGGCAGCAGACCTCTCGAGTCGAATGCGGAGCATGGCACTCACTTCGGCATGTACAGGCCGCGAGAGCTCGTATCCCTCCCCTGTAGGAAGATTCAAGCGTGCACACTTCTCCGATGGAATCATTGCGGAACGGGAACACCCGCCGCATGCACAGGAATTCCATCCAACGGAAATGATGCGCCCATCCTTCACCAGAACGGCACCCACCTTCTGCTTGGCGCAATTGCTCCGTCGACTCCCTGCCTGTGCTTCGTCAAAAAACTGCTGCATAACACGCAGACAGTAGAGCCTGCGACCGATGCTTTCAATCAGAGAAACAAAACAGAAACACAAACCTGGCGCATAGCACCACTAGGTCACTATCGGACAGAGAGCTAACAGAACCTTGAGGTTTACTGTTAGGAGGGTAAGGGGGGTTTGGGGGGCCTAGGGAACCGAACAAGGTTCCCTGGTCCCCCACAAAAAAATGATCTCTGTCGCGTCTGACAAAGAAAGGACAGAAAATCACGAAAACGCCTTTAGCCGCTCCTCAATCTTTGCAATCTTCGCCTCGGCATCGGCAAGTTTCTGCTTCTCGGTCTCAATCACTTCAGGCTTGGCACGGGCCATAAACTGCTCGTTCTCAAGCTTCGCACGAACACCGGCAAGGAATTTCTCAAGCTGTGCGCGATCGGCCTCAAGGTTCACCTTCACTTGGGCCAAATCAGCCACTCCTTCAAGCATAAGATGTACTGCTCCCCATGGTATAAACGTGCTTGCCATATTCTTGTGCTCGAACTTTTTCGTATCGATCGAAAGATCACTCAAAAACGCAAGCCTCATAATCTGTTTACGTTCACATTCAAAAAATTCTTGGTCAGCCTTATCTTTCACAATTACTACTGCTCGAAGAGGTAAATTCGGTTCAATCCCATACTCAACACGCATGCTTCGAATAATCGAAACGGCCCTTACAACAAAGGAAAAGCGTTTTACCATCTCCTTATCAATCAATGATTCATCCAACAAAGGCCAATCTTGAGTTATCAATAGACCAGCATCTTTTGATTTAATATGTGTCCAGATTTCTTCAGTAACAAACGGACAATAGGGATGAAGTAGGTGTACGATCGTCCTCAAGGCATGGACAAGAACAATCGGACTAGCATCTTCCTTGCTCCATTCGAGATACCAATCACAAAAATACGACCATACGAAGCTATATAGCTCCTCTCCGACAATACTCAAACGATACTCGGTTAAGTCATCTGTCGTTTCTTTAATCCTCTGTTGAAGCTCGGACAATATCCACCAATCTGAGCGTGATAGAAGTTTATGATCGTGTCGAAACTGCAATGGGAATTGATGCGGATCGACTTTGGCCTTTTCGCACTGCATCAGCACGAAGCGTGACGCGTTCCAGAGCTTGTTGATGAAGTTGCGATATCCACCGATCTTCTCTTCGTAGAGCCTGAAATCATTACCCGGGCTCTGCCCCACGATCATCGCAAGACGCAGGGCATCGGCACCGTACTTGGGGATGATTGCGAGCGGATCGATACAGGTGGCAGGGTCAGACTTGCTCATCTTTTTACCATCGCGCGTGCGCACGAGGCCATGCAGATACACATGCTTGAACGGAATCTGACCCGTGGCGTAGGTCGTCATCAGAATCATGCGTGCCACCCAGAAGAACAGGATGTCGTACCCCGTCTCCATCACAGCCGTGGGATGAAACTTCTGAAAATCGGGGCTCTTCTTCAGTAAATCCTGCAGCGACAGAGACGTATCTTCTGCCAATGCGGGATCAATGAGTGTGCTCCACGTCCAGAGCCCCGAGCTAAACCATGTATCGAGCGTGTCGGGATCCTGCTCAAGATGTTCAGAAGATCCACACTTGATGCATTTTTTGTTTTTTTCAACACCAACATACGAAATATCAAATCTCCCTCGATACGAAACTGGCCGAGATGAATACACCGTTCCATCTGCAAATGGCTCAATAGTCGTGGTTCTCGTATTGCATTTGTTGCAATACCAAACCGGCACCCGATGTCCCCACCATATTTGCCGTGAAATGCACCAGTCACGCAGGTTGTCGATCCAGTGGAAGTACACCTTCTCGAACCGTTCGGGGATGATTTGAATGTCTTTGGAACGAATGACATCCTGCATCACTTGTTTTAAGCTCAACTTCTTTTTCTTCCATGCGACAACAGGCTTATTGACATTGATGAACCACTGCTCCTTGATTTGTGGCTCTACGATGCCCTTTCCGCGATAGCTCACTGCCACGCGGTGTTCGTAGTTCTCGTCCACTTTCACAAGGAGCCCCTTCTTTTTGAGTTTCTCGACCACCTTGGGCCGCGCTTCTTCGATGGACATACCGGCAAATTCCCCGGCTACATCGAGCAAACGACCATCGAATCCGATGATCTGCTCGCGTGATAGATCCCGCCGCTCGGCGAGGTCAAAATCTGTCATGTCATGCCATGGCGTAATCGTCATGCAGCCCGTGCCGAACGTGGGATCAATTGCCAAGGCGTCCTTGATCACCGTCGCCGTGATTTTTCCGTTGATCCACTCGCATTCAAACGTATCGCCATCCTTGTACTGTGCGTAACGTTCATCGTCTGGATGCACCACCACGTACTTGTCGCCGAACTTGGTTTCTGGACGGGCTGTACTGATCTGGAACGGCCCATACTGGAACGTGTAGTAAGGCGTTTTCTCTTCTACGTATTCGATCTCGTCATCCGACACGGTGGTCTGCATCTTCGGATCCCAGTTGACGATGCGCTGTCCGCGGTAGATGAGCTCATCTGCGTACATCTTCTTAAAGACCTCGTTCACGCATCGATTGAGTGAAGCGTCTAAGGTGTAGCGCTCGCGGCTCCAGTCGCAACTAGCGCCCATTTTGCGCACCTGTGAACGAATGGTGGAACGGCTTATGTCGACAAACTCCGCGATCTTGGCCACGAGCCTCTTGCGCCCGTAGTGCGCACGGGGATCTTTGATCTTCTCTTCTTTCTGAATCTTCTTGATCACGACGCTCTCGGTG
>CAYOLJ010000059.1:0-7230 GCA_964404805.1 uncultured Candidatus Peribacteria bacterium | reverse complement strand
AAACCGGGTGACACCGTCACGTACACGGTGACCCTTCGCAATACCACCGATCGTCCGTTCCGCTCCGTACGTATTGAAGATCGCTTGGATATTCGCTTCATGACCGTGCTGGGAGCAGAGCGCGGACAGATGCAGGGTGACCAGCTCGTCTGGGGAATTCCGGAGCTCAATCCTGGTCAAGTTTGGACCGTACGCTACAGCGTTGAGATTTCGCCTCGTGCACCGCATGGTTTCGCTATCGATAACGTCGTGACGGCGTCGGGTGAGGGTCTCGAAACGCTCTCGCTTACGGAGAAGGTGTACACGACCAGTCTGGGTGTCGTGCGCGGCTTGCCCCCGACGGGAGCTGCATTCGATGCGATCTTCCTCGTACTGTCAGGTTTGGCAGGCATCGGACAAACCTTCCTTCTCAAGAGGCGGATCGCCTAACGAGAAGAAAGAACATTGATGACAAAACGCCCCGTTGCCCCGGGGCGTTTTTAGCCTCCGCTCATCGCTGTGAGGATCTGCTGCATCAGATCGATGATATCGCTGAAGGAGAGCTCGAAGGGAATATCGAGCAGGCGGGCGATGAAGAGAACAAGGAAGTACGCGATAAAGGCGACAATCAAGCCCACGATGGAGTACCGAATGGTGTGCACAGCTTTCTTGATCTTATCCTCGTTTCCGGCAGAGAGGATGAACGAGATACCGCCGATGATGATAAAGACGAGGCAGAGGATCGTGGCTGCTATAAGCCCGAGCGCGATGAAAACCGAGATGATTTCCATGGCATTGCCGCCTTCGAGGAGTTCGCGGAGCATCGCAGAAGAGGGGAAAAAAGAAGAACAGTGCTCAGGCAGCAGTCGCCGCTGAGTCCGGTTCAAGAATCTTGAGGTTGACGCGCTCCGAAGCATTGCCACCAATGATGCGCAGCAGTGTGCGGAGGGCCTTGACCGTCTGGCCGCCCTTACCAATAAGCTTTCCCATATCACGTTCGCTTGCGCGAACCGTGAGCAGAATACCGAGCTCGTCTTTCTTCGCCTCAATCGCAAGTTGATCTTTGTCTTCGCAGAGCGCGTCGAGTACGAATTGGAGGAACACTTGCCCGGGGAGTACCTGCGTGTCTTCTGACATATGTGGTTAGTCTAGTCGGTTTGCGAACCGATGCAAAGCACTCACGCTGCGGGAGTGGGAGCGTCCTGTTCGGGAGCAGGAGTCTGGGCAGCTTCGGGTGCTACATCTTCTACTGCAGGAGCCGAAGGTTTTTCTGCTGCAGGGGTGGTCGGCGCTGCTTCGGCCGGTGCCTCTTCTTCCTTCTTGCGTTTCTGTTTCGTGTAACGCTGTATGTACTTCTCCATTCCCTTCATGCCTTGTTTACTCAGCAGGCGCGCTGCAGTGTCGCTGACGGCGGCTCCACGCTGCATCCAAAATTCCACACGATCAGTTTTCACCTCGAGAACAGCTGGATTACGAGAAGGCAGGTAGTGGCCGAGGATTTCGAGGAACTTCCCCTTTACCGGACGTGCCTTCTCGGCAACAACGAGACGGTATGTCGGGAGATTTTCGCGGCCAGTACGCTGAAGTCGAATGATGAGCATGGAATCAGTGACCTGACGAAAATCAGGTGTGGGGGGAGTTTAAGAGAGCAGGAGCCTTGGTGCAAGCGGGAATACAGCTTTCCTTCAGAAGATGCTCTTTATTTCTGTGAACGTGTTCGCACGAGACGAATGGTACGCACAGGCAGAAATCCGCATTCTTCACGCAGAAAGACCTTGAGGTGTGGCAGTGCAGAAAGGCATTTTTGAGCGGCTGCCGAGTGTTCACATTCAATGAGGAGTGTGCCGTCTTCTTGCAGGGAGTGTGGCAGAACAGCTGTACGAATATCCGGCAGATTCTCAGCGATCCATGCGCGCGCATGGTTTAGCACGAGGACCGCGTCAACGTGTTGCTTCAAGCCTTTCGATTTGAGGACGTTCGAGGGGATAACCTTGAGGCGATCCATGCGGAAGGGGGAACGTGTCTCGTCAGTGTAGGCTTCTGTGAAGAGAGGAGGAAGTACACGTTTCCCGTTTCTGGTTTCTCGTTGCAGGTTTAGGATGGAGGGGTCATGCCTGAGCACATTCCTACACTGTTGTTCATCGATCAGTACGGGCAGATCGGCGGCGGACAACGCATTCTTCTGGATCTTGTGGCAGCGGCGAACACAAGAGGGTGGCAGGTGCACGTGCTGTGTCCCGTAGGCCCGCTCGAGGAGGAGGTACGTCATGCCGGTGGTGAGCCGCACCCGCTCACACTCCCCTCGATGCGCGATGGTCCGAAATCCGTTTTCGCATTCCTGCGCGGATGGCAGACGTCTCGGCGCATTGCGAAGGAGTATGCATCGCTTGCACAAGGGTGCGATCTGATTGTGGTGAATGGCCCGCGCACACTTGCGATTGCACGTGCGTGGGTACGTACCCTAAAGAAGCCCGCACTGCTCTACCTGCACAAGCAGTACGGACGCGCAGAGACGATGCTCGTGCGGTTCTTTCTCGCACTTCCGCGCACGGCTGCCGTAGCTGTCTCGGCATTGGTGGCGCAACCGCTTCGGGATCTTTCCAATGTCCACCTCATACATAATTGGGTTTCTGCGGCATTCCTCGAGGAGCCAGTGTCTGCAGATCACTTGCGTCAGACGTTGAAGATCATCGATACCCATCCGATCATTCTGGTGCCTGGTCGGTTCTCTCCTCTTAAAGGTCAGCTGCTCGTTCTTGAGGCATCCAAACTGCTCTCCGATATTCCGTGTCACGTTCTCTTTGCAGGAGCGCCGCTCTTTGAAAAAGAGGGAAGAGAAGTGGAGGTGCGATTGCACGAGGAGTCGGAGCGCCAACCACAGAGAATTCATCTTCTTCATTGGAAAGAATCCATGCCCGCACTCTATGACGGAGCGGATATCGTAGTCGTTCCTTCGGTGTGGGAAGAGCCGTTCGGCCTCACTGCGGTCGAGGCGATGGCGCGCAGTCGTCCGCTCATTGTGACGGACCGTGGCACATTGCCTGAGATTGCAGACGGCGGCAGGATGGCGCAGGTAGTTTTGGCGAATGCAGAAGCAATCGCAGCAGCGCTTCGCACGTTCTTCGTAGATCGTCAGATGTGGAAGGAACGGGCAGAACGAGCACACACCTACGTGGAGGAGCAGTTCCATCCGCAGAAGTTGCAGCAACAAGTTTTCGATGTGTGCGCATCACTGCTCTCTTCATGACGATTGACGCACTTATTGCGGCGAGTGCGCTCCCGCGCATCGAAGCAGAGCTTCTCGTTGCCACGGCGATGAAACAGAATCGTACGTGGGTGTTCGCGCACGGCGATGTATCTGTTCCGTCCGATGTGCAGAACATTATCGAGAATTGCTTTGCGCGTAGACGTGTGGGAGAACCCGTGGCTTACATCATCGGCGAACGCGAGTTCTTCGGTCGTACATTCGGTGTGACGCCTGCAGTGCTCATTCCTCGTCCTGCGACGGAGCAGCTGGTGGAGCGCGCACTGGAGTATCTGGCGCATCCCCACGATACCTGCACTCCGGCAGATGCAGGGATTTCCATCGTGTCGAAGGTGCTCCGTCCCGGATTACATCCTGCGGTCGTGGTGGATTGCGGAACAGGTTCGGGATGCATCGCGATCACGCTGGCTCTGGAGTGTGGGGAACTCCAGATCATTGCGACAGATAACAGCAGCGCAGCACTGGAGGTTGCGCGTCAGAACGCTGAGCGGCATGGCGTCGCTGATCGCATCGATGTTCGTCAGGGCGACGGACTCGCTCCCGTTACGGATCTGCAACAGCCTTTCCTGCTCGTCACCAATCCTCCGTACATTCCGGCTGGTGCAGTCCTCGAGCGGCAGGTGGCGGACTTCGAGCCTGCTCAGGCGCTCTTCGCCGGCAAGGATGGCGCGGATGTGCTTCGCAAGTTCCTCGTTCAGGCTCAAATACATCCCTTCTGTGCGGGATGTGTGTTCGAATGTCAGACAAATCAGACTATTTGGCTTACAGCAGCGTGAGCATGCACTAGAATTTTCTTGATGGCCGTTGATGAATCTCCCGACAACCCCAATCCCTCATGGCGAAGAGTGCGGTATGGCCCTCCCGATCCTCAGGCAATTGAGGAGGATCCTGAGGTGGGGAATGATCCTCTCATCCGGAAGCTTCGAGCCCTGCTGGACTCGGGTGAACCGCTGAGTTTCCTTCTCAAAGGCCGGGAAGATTGATACTGTAGTGCCGTGCAGAAGCTCTTGAAGTCCTTCGGCCCCGTCTGCGCCGTCATCGGCGCCCAGTGGGGGGATGAGGGTAAAGGGAAGGCGATTGACCTTTTATCGGAGCACTACGATGTCATTGCGCGAGCCTGTGGCGGGGCGAATGCCGGACACACCATTGTCGTTGCGGGCAAGAAGCACATTTTTCATTTGCTTCCGTCCGGGGTGTTACATCCCCATTCGACTGTCGTGATTGGATCGGGACTGGTGCTGCATCTGCCGACACTCCTCGAAGAAATTCGTACGTTACAGGCTGCGGGAATCGACGTGTTACCGCGTCTCTTCATTTCTCGCGAGGCGCACATCGTTTTCGAGTTCCACAAGCAGATCGATGCCGCGTTCGAGGAGCAGCGTGCGGTGCGGGAGGGAAAGGGGATTGGCACGACACGGCGGGGTATCGGGCCCGCGTACATGGATAAAGCCGCGCGTTCGGGCACCCGTATGGAGAGTCTTTTGCTTGCAGATTTGCGTCCTATTCTCGCGGTGCATGCCGAGCGTGTGCAGCGGCTCTACGATGTGACGGTGGACATTGATGCCGAGCTCAAGGGTCTCGCCGAGGCCCAGAAGCTGCTCGGGGACCATATTGTCGACACCGTCGCACTCCTCCACGAGCAACTTGTGCAGAAGAAAAATGTGCTCATTGAGGGCGCGCAGGCCAGTCTGCTCGATCTCGACCACGGCACGTACCCGTACGTTACGAGCAGTCAGACCACTGCCGCTGGTGCACTGCAGGGATTAGGTTTGCCTCCACGTGTGCTCACCTCCTGTATCGGTGTGGCCAAGGCGTACTGCACGCGTGTCGGTGAGGGAGATTTTGTAACGGAAGTCATGGGGGAACAGGGTGACCGATTACGTGAGCGGGGAGGGGAGTACGGCTCCACGACGGGTCGTCCGCGACGCTGTGGATGGCTGAGTATTCCCGATCTCAAGCGTGCAGCCATGATCAACGGCTTCACGCACTGGAACATTACGAAGCTCGATGTGCTGGATGAAGAGGAGGAGATTCCGGTCTGTGTGGACATCAATGCCGATGGTGTGCCTGTGTGGAAGAATCTTCCCGGCTGGCGTACCTCAACGGTTGGCGTCACGGCATTCAAAAAGCTGCCGAAGCAGGCGCAGGAGTACATCATGTTCATCGAGAAGGAGACAGAGATTCCTGTTACCCTCATCGGTACAGGGCCGGGACGGGAGCAGATGGTTGTTCAGCTCTAGTTATTCTCCCCACTTGAGCTTTGTGCGCAGTGTACGGAGGAAGGTATCTTGTTTTCTGCGCAAGAATTTTGCGGTGTGTTTGGCCGTGGTGCAACGCACGTGGTCACCATCCTGCAGGGGGATGTACATCTGCCCGTCGATCGTGAGGTTCACGTCGACATCGGCAAACTTACGCGTCTTTATGTGTATGCCGACGTCCACCTTGCTGTCGCCACTGATGATAACTGGTTTCTGTGAGAAGCTGTAAGGATTGATAGGCGTGAGGATGAGTGCAGATTTGAAGGTCGGATGCACGATCGGGCCGCCGGCAGCCAGTGAGTAGGCCGTGGATCCGGTAGGAGTGGCAATGATGAGTCCGTCGGCACGATACGTCGTGAGGGGATCGTTGTTCACAACGGTCTCGAGATCGATAAGGCGTGCAATCGTCCCTTGGGCAATGACGGCTTCATTGAGAGCATGCCCCGAGAAAAGCTTCTTCTTCTTGCGAATCGTTTCGACGCTGAGGAGACTGCGTTCGTCGATGGTGCCCTGTCCTCGTAGTAGGGCTGGCAGAACGCGCTGGATTTCGTCGAGTTCAATCTCTGCGAGAAAACCCAGCGTGCCTCTGTTCACATTGAGGATCGGCACCGAGAAATCCTGCATTTCGCGGACGGTGCGCATCACCGTTCCATCACCACCAATCACGAGCATGAGATCCATCTTCTGCCTCGGTGTAAGAGAATCGCATCCGCGGGCACAGGGCAGATCGTGAAGACGTTTGTGATCGACGAAGATGGTGCTTCCAGCCTTGTGCAGAATCTTCAATATAGACGATATGGCTTCGTCTTTATGATCGAATCCAGATTTCACCGTCAGGCCGATCCGGCGGTATTTCGTCATGCGTACAGTGTACCGTGTTACAGGAATGCCTGGACACCAGAAAGAAATAAATCCACTGTGCGTTTCCAGCTGAACCGAAGCGCCTGCTGCGGGCCAGCACGGGTCATCTGCATACGGACTGCGCTATCCTCTAATAAGGTTTTGAGGCTGTGAGTGAGAGCTATTTGATCCTCGGGATCGGCGAAAAGTGCCGCATCACCTGCCACCTCTGGCAGGCTTCCTCGTTTGCTTGTGAGCACGGGGATACCGCGCTGTAGGGCGTCTAAGACCGGCATACCAAATCCTTCGTACAGCGACGGGAGCGCGAAGATAGTGGCAGTCGAAAGCAGCGCTTCGTACTCGGTATCCGTCACGTATCCACGCCACTCGACACCCGGGGTCTCGCGAGCGAGGCGGATGATCTCACGGTCACGCCACCCACGACCGCCGGCAATGACCAATCGTGCATTGTTGCGGGTGGATTCAGGCAGGGCGGCAAACGCGCGGATGAGTCCGATCTGATTCTTGCGGGGGCAGAGTGTACCGATGCTCAAAATCGTTCGACCGTCCGGAACATTCTGCGGTGCGGTTTCACTGTACGGCCCTGCAAATATCACGGAGATGCGCTCACTTTTGAGGAACGCAAAGCGGTTGAGTAGGTCGTGCTTCGTGGCTTCGCTGATGGCACAGACGTGACAAGCATTCGCAAGGGCGCGTCGCAGTGTCAGACGTTCAATAATCTGCGCTTTGCGTTGGTGCGGTTCCCCACGAAATGCGATGAGATCATGCACGAGCGGAATAACAGAAACGGAACCACCAGCGAGAAACGGGACGATGTAGCTGGTGGGACTGAAGTACGTGAGCTCATTTTTACGAGACCGCAGCAAT
>CAYOLJ010000058.1:0-7424 GCA_964404805.1 uncultured Candidatus Peribacteria bacterium | reverse complement strand
GTAGGTCTCGACTGCTATTTGTTCTCCCTTCAGTTCGCCGGATCCCTTCTTGATGGCGCGTTCAATATTCGCATTCGGCACGCCATCAGCTTTCGCGTTATCGATCGCAGTGCGCAGGCCTGGATTCATCTCCGGGTCCGGTCCGCCACGTGCCGCCATTTCGACCAGGCGCGCATGGCGCGTGTAGATTTTGCCACGTTTCGCATCTTGCGCGGTTTTGCGCACTTTGATGTTGGCCCATTTTGAATGTCCTGACATAACGAAAGTATAGCGGTTTGCAAAAGGAGTTGGAGAGATTGCCGGCCAAATCGAGCAAGCTGTAAATGCTCAATGATGAGGCATCTTTGATTTTCTCACTTTCGATACGCCACCATGCCCATGAATCGCGCACGCTCGATGGCGTTCTTAAGCATTTTCTGGTGCTTGAGACACACTCCGGTGTAGTAGCGCTTCATAATATTGCCGAAGTAGTCGACGAAAGGCTTCATGGTGGGGTAATCCTTGTAGTCGATGTACTTCGTTTCTTTGAGGCAGAAGGGACACTTCTTTCCCCTAGGATCACTACGTTGCTGCTGCTGCTGCCGCTGTTGTTTGCGGGGTTTCATTCTAAAGTGAGGAGTAGGGGGTAGGGTTCAGAGGCCGAGTGTGTCATCGGAGATGAGTTCATCGAGCTTCTTATTCAAATCAGCTTCTTCGAGTGTGGAGGTAGGCTCTTTCTTCTTTGCCTCTGTGCGCTTGACATCGCGCTTCGCCTTCTCGACCACTTTGCGCTGGAGACGCTTCTCTTCTTCTTTTTGCTTTGTCTCGACCGCTGTCTCGCGATCTTTGAGCCACTGTTCGAAACGCTCAGAGAACTTTGTGACCTCGTAATCCTTCGGAGGTCTCACGATGAGATGCCGAAGCATGTTCGGGAGGATTCGCAGGTGTCGATCCACCTCTCGTATCTTTGAGGGATCCATTTCGAAGTAGATCACGATGAAATTACCATCCATTTGCTTTTTGATGGGGTAGGCGAGACCGCGTCTGCCCCACGCGTCTCTAACGAGTTCCTTCGCTTCTGCCTCAGCAAAAATCTCATCAATACCTTTCAGGAGCGTCTGCTCTTCTTTCTGCGAGAGATTGCTCGGGTAGAGAACACAGAATTCGTAGATAGCCGTGTCTTCGGATGAGGGCGTGAGAGTGGTCATACGACTTGTGGGTAGAACCGAGCATCGCTGTAGATGCGCGGAAATCGTGTGGGCACTGTAGGGGTGTGCGAAGTGGCACGTCAAGCGAGTCATTAAGAAAACTGGAGCCGCCCACGAGGATTGCCCGGCTTCGTCTGCGGACTACGCCGTGGCATTTGGTTTCATCATGTTCGGGAATGGCGAACATTGCGGCGTAGCCCCAAAGGGCGAAGTCGAATGGAGCCGCCCACGAGGATTGAACTCGTGACCCCCTCCTTACCATGGAGGTGCTCTACCACTGAGCTAGGGCGGCTTAACTGCGCGGAGTGTATAAGTTTCGTTGTAGGAACGACAAGGCAAGTCATGCTGAATCCTCCTCGAGGAGCTCTGCCCACGTAAGTAGCGGCTCATTCTTCCATTTTCTGATGGCGTTGCGCAGTGTGAGCAGTGGCAGGAACACGCACTGTAAGCGGCGGGTGGTCAGCGGGACTCCCAGAAGCGTACGCATGTCTTTTGGCGAGAAGGTTGCAGCATCATCAACGGTCATCTGCGCGAGTTTTTCTAAGAGCATCGAAATCCCAGCCTGACTTAAGGCACAGCCACTACCATTCCATCCAGTATCCACGATCTTTCCGTTTCGAATTTCAAGTTCCAGTGAGATGGCATCGCCGCATGCGGGATTATGTTCGGTATGTTCGATTGTCCGATTGGCGACTGGCGACTTGTGCCGCGGGTGCCGGTGGTGCTCCAGGATGTGCTCGGCGTAGAGGTCCATTCTCGGGTGAGGATTAGGGGGTAGGGCGTAGGGTCATGCTGCAAGCACTTTCATGGCTCGCGCAATAGCGGGACCGAGGGAACAAATCTCTTCCTCGGTGTTGTAGACGCCGATGGAGAGTCGTGCGGAAGCGGCAATACCCAAGTGCTCGTGGAGCGGTTGTGTGCAGTGGTGGCCAGCGCGCAAGCAGAAGCCCTCTTGACCAAGCAGATCGGTGAGGTCGTGCGGATGCGCTGTCTCACAGACAAAACTCACACATCCGCAAGCCTCATCGTGGCGTTGGGGTCCAAGGATGCGAAGGCCGGGGATTGTCTGGAGTGTTGCGTACGCGGTTTTCATGAGAGCAGCTTCGTGTGCCTCGATGTCTTTCCAGTGTATTTTCCCAAGCCACTCGAGCGCTGCCGTCAGCCCCACTGCTTCGATGATGGGCGGCGTGCCGGCCTCGAACTTCTGCGGAGCATCTGCAGGGGTGAATGAGTCGAGGTGCACTTCGCGAATCATCATGCCTCCACCGAGAAAAGGAGGCATGATGCGCAGAAGATGCCGTTTGGCATAGAGCACGCCGATACCAGTGGGGCCGTAGACTTTGTGTCCTGAGAATGCGAGAAAATCACAATCCAATTTCTGTACAGAAATCGCATGATGCCCAATGAGTTGCGCTGCATCGATGGCTACGAGTGTCTCTGTCTGGTGAGCTTCGGTGATGATCTCTGCAATCGGCGGTTGTATACCGAGGACATTGCTCAACCCCGTCATACTAAGGAGGCGGATATTTCCCTTTTTGAGTGCGCGCGTGAGCTCCTCGCGGTTCACGTGTCCCTGTTCATCAATACCGATCCATACAATTTCTATGCCCTTCTCTTCTTTGAGCTGCAGCCATGGAACAATATTACTGTGATGCTCGAGGAGCGTAAGCGCTACTGAATCTCCTTTTTTGAGAGTGGCGTGACCCCAACTTCGTGCGATGAGATTGAGTGATTCCGTGGTGCCTTTGGTGAAGATGATCTCGTCACGATGTCGTGCATCCACGAAAGAGCGTACGGATTCTCGTGCGAGTTCGTAGCGGTCCGTTGCCTCCTCTGAACGCGGGTAGAGTCCACGGTGCACGTTGGCATACTGCTGTCGCGCGAAGGCATCCATCGCATGCAAAACCGCTTCAGGTTTTTGTGCTGACGCAGCGGTATCGAAGTAGACGAATGGCCCCGGCTTCTGCAAGGCAGGGAATTGCCGACGGATGGTGATTTCTTCCAATGACATGCAGGGAGGAAGCATAGCAGCAGGGTGGCAAATTTCGGAGCTTTACACTGCCTTTCCATGCGCTTTCTGGTAGGCTCGGTTCCTGTATGCAGAAGCGCACTATTCAGATTCTCTCCGTTTTGCTGTTGCTCGGTCTCATGCTCTGGGGCGGCTACAGTACGTTCGTATACTTGGGCATTCCCGTTCATGGAGCTGTTCTCCTCGATAATGCAACCAAAGATCTTCTGCGGCAGCAGGACTGTATAAATACGCCGTTTATTTGTGGAATTCAGAGCATTTTCTCGACGGTGGCGTTTGCGATCGCCCGATCGGGGCGGTTTCTTGGATACATCATTTCCTGCGTTGTTCTCTTCCTTCTCTTTTGGGGAGCGTTTGCACTGAAGACGGGTCGTTGGCGCACACTGCGTGTGCGCGATCGCCCGATCAGTCTCATTCTTGGATTTCTCTTCTTGGTTTGGCTCCTCTTTACTACACTGAGTCAATCGCAGACCGGTGGGGTTTCGATACGGCAACTTTCCGAGCCCACTTCTCTGGTCTATACCGATGCATCACCCTCTGTGCTCCAAGAGCTGAGGAATAATTTCAACGGTCTCGAACAACGTGGATGCCTAAAGCAGATCGGTACCTTTTCGAATGGCGCCAAGGCGTATCACATCACGATCCGTTGCATGCAGCAGTCGTTTCTCACGCGCGTTGTTCCCGTTTTCCTCTTCGTTCTCGCTCTTCTGTTTGAGTTTTTGGTCATGGGAAGGATGCTCCTCCGTCTTTTCAAAGTTCCCTTGCCCTCTTTTCTCGTAGAGATGGTCATGAGTGCGGGCCTTGGTGCATGTGCGTGCGTGGCCATTCTCTGGTTTCTGGCGGTTGCACATCTCATCGTTGCTCCTGCCGTGTGGATTTTCGTACTCCTCATTCCCGTTGTGGCGTACAAAGATGTTCTCTATTGGTGGCGCGCGCTCACGCAACCACGTGAGACACGGGAAATTCGTTGGCTGAGTGGGGAAGTAGTGCTGATGTGGCTGCTTTTGAGTTACCTCGCACTCAATTTTCTGACGATCGTCCGTCCCTTTCCCATTGGGTGGGACGATCTGGGAAGTTATCTCAACCGTCCACGGCTTATGGTGAGCTACGGATACTTCATCTTTTCAATGGCGCCGTTCCAGTGGGAGTACCTCACATCACTCGGCTTCGTGCTCTTCGGGTACAACAGCATCTTTGGTGCGACGACAGCAATGGCAGTGAACTGGACTGCGGGACTATTGGCCGTTCTCGCCGTTGCCACCTTTGCAAGACACTTCATCGGCAGGAATGCTGGCGTTCTTTCGGCTCTTCTCTATTACACCCTGCCTCTCGTGGGGCATTTTTCCTTTGCGGATATGAAGATCGATAATGCGATCTTCACAATGGGTACACTTTCCATGTTGAGCATCTTCATTGCGCTCTTTTCTCGTACGGATGACGCCGATCATGCTGCCGTGACCATATCATGGCGCTGGGTTGCGCTTGCGGCTGTGTTCGCGGGGTTCGCTTTCTCCATGAAACCGACAGCCGTCATGGTACTCATGGCGGTGTTTTCAGTATTGATCGGTGCCTCACTCCACTGGATTGGCTTCTTGGGTGCCGTCTTCTGGGTGATTGTCGCATTTATTGTCCAACATGCACTCGATCTTTCTTCCATCGAGCAGCGCGTGGCAGGTACTTCTTCGGTATCGCCGACGATATTCCTTGGAATATTTGTTCTATTGGGCGTGGTTCTTTCTGTCATTGCGGCGTTGCTACGTCGCAATCGGATAAAAACAACAATATTTTCGATCATTGTGTTCATGGTGTTCTTCTTTGCCTCCATCTTCCCGTGGGTTTACCACAATAATTTCATTCGTGGTCGCATCATTCCCACACGGATCGAGCTGGGGGTGCCCAATTCCAACAGTCCATCCTTTGACCTCGATGGCACCGGGATTCCGACTTTGGATCGCCCGTACAGAACATTGCCTCAAGATCTGCAGGTGGATAAGAGTGCCCCTGCTTGCAAGGCGACCGGAAGTACCGAAGAGCTCGATCGCTACTGGGGGTTCGGCAAGGGATGGAGTCACTACTTAACGCTTCCGTGGCGAACGGTACTCAATCTAGATTCTGCCGGGTACTACGTCACCACGTCTCCTGTGCTCTTTCTCTTCCCACTTCTTCTTCTGCTTCCTCTTTTCTGGATGAGGAAAGGGAGGTGGCTGCGTTGGCTTTGGGTTGCCACACTCTTCCTGATTATTGAGTGGGTGTTCCTCGCTAACGGTATTCCGTGGTACGGCATCGGCATGTTCCTTGGCCTCGTCATCTGCGTCGAAGCGTTGTTTGTGCATGCCCCCGATGTGTTCAGTCGCACAGTGGCGGGTGTGCTGATTGCCGTTGCTCTCGTGTGTTCCTTTGGTCAGCGCTTCTGGCAGTATGAAATTCAGAAGAATCTTTTGGAGTATCCCTTTGGCAAAATCTCTGCCGCAGCGTTGCAAGAACGCACTGTTTCATACTATGACGATATTGCTCTCATGGCTGTTGAACGGGGAAAATCCATGCCAGACAGGCCCTACTTGTACCGTATTGGCACATTCATTCCGTATTTCATTCCGCGGAATTTGGAGGTCATCGGTATTTCGGATCACCAATTGGATTTCTTCAACTGTATCTTTGCAGAGCGTGATCCCGCGCTCACACTTAAGCGTCTGCAGGCGCTTGGATTCAACAGCATCGTCTTTGATACCAATACAAACACAATTGAGAAAGATCCCAACGGTTCACTGCATCAGAAAGTCGGTGCGTTCCTTGAGTTTGCAAATTCCCGCTCTCTCGGAATCGTTCCACAAGTGAATGACTCTGATGCTGGTATTGCGTACATTCTCCTGCCATAAGCATGCGTGTGATTGCCGTCATTCCGGCGTACAACGAAGCGAAACGCATCGCGAGTGTCGTGGAAAATACATCCAATTTCGTGGATACCGTGGTTGTAGTGGACGATAGCTCCTCAGACGCAACTGCTGTTGTGGCTGAACGTGCGGGTGCCATGGTTGTGCATCACGCACAGAATTGTGGCGCCGGAGCGGCGACGATGACGGGCATTGAAGCGGCACGTGCTATGGGTGCGGAAGTCATCGTCACACTCGATGCTGATGAGCAGCATGATCCTCGCGATATTCCGTCACTCCTCCAGCCGGTTCTCACCGATCGGGCTGATATTGTTTTTGCCAATCGTTTTGGTCAGAAAAATCATATTCCCTTCATCCGGCGCTTCTTCAATGCGGTGGGGAACCTGGTGACATTTGCCACGACCGGGCGCTGGGTGAATGACAGTCAGTGCGGATTTAAAGTGTTCGGTCCGCGCGCCGTACGCGAGGTCTCAATCCGTATGAGTGGCTACGAGTTCTGCACGGAGCTCGTGCGCGAAACGGTGCAGCGCCAATGGCGCGTGGCCGAAGTACCCATAAAAGTTCTCTATTCGCAGTACACGCTGGCCAAAGGCCAGTCGTTCGCCAATGGCGTGAAAACGGCATTGCGAATTCTACTCCGTTCCTTCCTCCGGTAGACTATGAATCCCATGCTCCCTCTCACGCCGTACCAGATCATCGCGCCTCTCATTTCGCTCTTTGCCATTCTCTATGTGTGGAGCTTGGTGATGAAGCAGAAGAAAACCATTTGGGAGGGTTTGCTTTGGACGTTCTTTTGGATGGCGATTGCCCTCATTGCCCTCTTTCCTCCTGTCCTCGATTACCTGGCGTTCGTGATGGGATTTAAAGATCGGCAGAATGCGTTGCTCATCACATTTCTCGGCGTTCTCTCGTTCATCGTCTTCTACCTCATTGTTCGTTTAGAGGAACTGGAGCAGCGACAGACGAGGCTCACGCGTTCCATGGCACTTAAGGATGCAGGGTTGAGTCGAACGAAGGTGGAGGCTCAGGGCGAAGGCACCCATGAACAAAGATCATGAAGACCATTCTCCTCATCTCACCGTACTGGAAAGAAGAGCATCGCTGGATGGTGAGTACGGTGAAACTCGCGGAGCTCTGGCAACGGCTGGGCTTTAGAGTTGTGGTGGCATGCATGGGTCCCGAAAACGGAGCAGAGACAGTCAGTCCCACACTCATGATTCATCGCAAGAAGGATTTCTTCTTCCCCGATCCCTGGAATTACGGAATTGCATTGGGCTTTTCGGGCTTTGTGCGTCGAATTGTTCGTGAAGAGAAGCA
>CAYOLJ010000057.1:0-7659 GCA_964404805.1 uncultured Candidatus Peribacteria bacterium | reverse complement strand
CGTATCGGGGCGCGTGGTGAAAACAGTGAGCTTCTCTGTATGTCCCACAAGATCAAATGTGATCTCGGCCCCCTCACTCCTCCCGATCCAGTTGCGCTGCATGAGCTTAGTCTTCTCTGGCCAATCGAGATCCGCGAGACCGTCGAGAAGCCTCTGAGCATACTGCGTGATATTCCAGAACCACTGGGTAAGTGACTTCTGCGCCACTTCCGTTCCGCAGCGCTCGCACGTACCGTCCTGCGCCTGCTCGTTGGCCAGTACGGTTTGGCACTTGGAGCAGAAGTTTACAGAGGCCTCCTTCTTGTAGGCCAGCTTGTGCTCGTACATCTTGAGAAATAACCACTGCGTCCAACGGTAGTACTCGGGTGAGGACGTATTGACCATCTTGCTCCAGTCATACATGCAACCCATGCGCTTGAGTTGCTTGACCATGGTCTGCACGTTGTCGCGTATGGATTTTTCGGGCGGAATGCCGCTCTTGATGGCGTAGTTCTCGGCCGGAAGCCCGAAGGCGTCGAAGCCCATCGGCTCCATTACGTCCTTGCCCTTCATACGCATATACCGCGCAAAACTGTCTGCCGGCGCAAAGTTGTACCAGTGCCCCACATGCAACTTGTCCCCACTCGGGTACGGGAACATGACGAGGGAGTAATAGGGATTCTTCGCTTTCTTCAGATCCGTTTCGTAGATCTTGGCCTGCTCCCACTTCTTTTGCCACTTGGCTTCGATAGTGGAGGGGTCGAATTCCTGCGACATATGCGAATGATACCCTGCGTTCTGCTGTCTTCAAAGCGCTCTAGCGGCTACAATTCGCCGTAAACCTTAGACTTTGCATGCCAGCACTCCCCACCGTTGCAATCATTGGCCGACCCAACACGGGTAAATCCACCCTCTTCAATCGATTGGTGGGCAGGCGCCTCGCTATCGAGAGCGAGGTTGCAGGTACCACACGCGATCACGTCGCGCATCGCATCGAAATGAGCGGTATGGATTTTCTGCTGCTCGACACGGGCGGCATGGGCGGCGGCACGGATGACAAAGACTTTGAGGCGGATGTTCACCAACAATCACTGCTCGCGCTCGAGCACGCCGATCTCATCCTCCTCACGATCAATGCACGGGAGGAGCTCACGAAGAGTGATCACCTCATCATTGACCTCCTGCGCAAAAACCGTCGTCGTCACGTTCCCGTGATCCTTGTGCCCACGAAGTGCGACAATCCTCAGATCGCGGAGGAGCGGATTTCCGAATTCCTCGCAATCGGCATCGCCGATGATGTGATCTCGGTGAGTGCTCCGCACAACATCGGCACAGAGGAACTGCTCTCTACGATCAAAAAGCAGCTCAAGAAGCTCCACTTTAAAAAACAACCCAAGGCCAAGAAGTCCGACCCTCCGCGCATTGCCGTCATCGGCAAGCCGAATGTAGGCAAGAGCTCGCTCATCAACGCCTTCATGTCGGACCCGCAGCGCCGTGTCTCGCCTATGCTTGTCTCGGATATCCCAGGCACCACGCGCGATTCCGTCGATACCGCGATCCGCTTTCAGGAACAGGAGTATCTCTTCATCGACACGGCGGGTATTCGTCGCCGCTCCAAGGTGGAGGATGGTGTGGAGCACTTCGCAGTCCTGCGCAGCATTCAGGCACTGGAACAATGTGATGTGGCCTTACTCGTTCTCGATGCCACCGCCCCCGTCAGTCACCAGGATCAGCGTCTCGCCGCACTGGCCATGGAGACCGGCAGAGGACTCATCATCCTTCTCAATAAGATTGATACGCTCAGGGGCGAAGCGCGCGAGGCGAAGCTGGCTGAACTGGGACGATCGCTCTCGTTCTGCCGGTTTGCTCCACTGCTCCCCTGCTCCGCCCAGACGAAGGAAGGGTTGCTCAAAGTTTTTCCCTTAATTGCACAGGTGCAAGCGAACAGACTTCGCCGCATTCCGACCAAGGATCTCCACCGCTGGTTCACCGACGCCGTGTACGGCCAGCCGCTCAAGGTCCTCTCAAAAACCAAGCATCTTACGCAAGCGGACGAGGTACCCCCCACCTTCGTGCTCTTCGTACGCAATCCGAAAGCCATCCGCCCGAGTGAACTCAAGTTCCTCGAAAACAGGCTGCGCTCGATGTTTGACTTCACCGGAACGCCGGTGCGATGGATCACCAAGTCGGGAATCGGGAATCGGGACTAGGACATTGGATCAAATACCATGTCCTTTCCCTGGGTCCGAATTCCTATACCCGAATCCCTGTGTCGATTATCCTGGGCTTTTCTCTCCCAGATTGGTGGGTGCATCGCGCCGCCCTTCGGGCTTGTCGATCACGCGGCCGTCTTCGTGAATCGGCAACGGGAATGTGCGAATGGCCACCTCCAACTTATCGAGAAGCTTCACCGGATCATCATCGAACACCATATTCGGCGGGATCGCGCGCAGGCAGAGATCCGTGATGACATGCTGAATGGCGCTGCTGATACCACCGGTATTGGTGAGCACGCCCATCGGTCGGCCCTCCTCGTAGGCGATCGTGAGCTCGTTTAAGGTACCGATGCCGCCACTGATGAAAACCACGCCATCGGATGAACGAATATTGACGACATCGCGCTCCATGAACCCCTGCCCCGTGTAGATGAGCATGTCGTTATCCAGCGGTGACCTGTATTCATTCACGTGCTCGTACTCCGAGAACGCCGGCGAGATACCCACGGTAAAGGAGCCCGCTGCCTTGGCAGCCAGAAGTGCATCGTGCGGCAAACCCGGACACGCACCATTGATGAAGATGTGGTTGCGCTTGCCGATTTCTTCCCCGAGCTTCTTGGCCATTTCGCGCGCATGAGGATCAGAGATCTGCGGACCAGAGGCCGAACCCATCACGCCGATCTTGAGCTTGTGTGCAGGGGTCATTATGTACAGGGAATGATATCTGTGATTGATATATAGCGTCGAAGAGTATTATACCACAATTTTTTGTAAAAAATAAGCTATCGCAGATACCTCCGCTTGTTCTCGTTGTGCTCCTCATTGGTGGATGCGTAATGAATGAGCCCTTTGCTGTCGTGCAGGTAGTACCAGTAGGGCGACTCCTGCGGCTTAAGCGCGGCGAGGATGCTCGCGAGCCCCGGACTCTCGATGGGCCCCGGTGGAAGCCCCTTGAACTTACGCGTGTTGTAGGGGCTCTTCGTATCGAGGTCGGACTGTGTAATCGGCTCAGTGGATTTTTCCACAATGTACCGCACCGTGGCATCCACCCCCAATGGCATACCAGCTTCAAAACGCTTCCACAGAATCCCCGCCACAATCGGTCGCTCACTGTCCGTACGTGTTTCGGCCTCGACGAGCGAGGCCATCGTCACAATCTCGTGTAGCGAATGGCCCGATGCAGCAATCGCATCACTCTCCTTCTGTATCACGCGTGTACGAAAGGTTCCCAACAGACGCTCAAGAAAGAACTTGGGCACGAACTGCGATTCATCGACGAAGTAGGTTTCGGGAAAGAGATAACCCTCCAACCGTCCCCCCCGCTCTGCCAAGCCCGAAACTATAGGCAGGAAATCGAACGTGCTGAAGTCGCAACGCGTGAGGCAATCGAGCACCGCACCCGAAGAGGCGATCCCCTTGCGTACGAGAAGTGTATCGATGTCCTGCACAGTCCATCCTTCGGGAATCGTGAGGGCAACTTCTTCCGATTTTCCCGTTCGCAGAACCTGTACGATCTCCTCGACACTCATCGAAGGACGAAAGATAAAGGTCCCCGCCTGCACTTGCGTCTGCGCCCGCTGGAGTTTCATGTACGTCTTGAAGGAGAACGGAGAACGAATGAGGCCCTTCTGTGAGAGCAAAGCTCCCACCTGCTCCACTGTCATCCCCTGCTCCACCGTCAAACGAACGGCGCTTGTTCCGCCGAGTGGCGACAGCTCATGCTGGTACCACGCGTACGCAACAATGCAGAGGCCGAGAGTGAGGAGGAGAAGTTTCTTCATAATCGTCGGTTCTCACTGTTGTCCCATTTTCATTCCCTGATCCGTCGGGAATCCCATCTCGCCCATAACGCCCTGCATCTTCTCAGCCGAGACGACCTGTGCTTTCTTCATGGCACGATTGAGCGCATCGGCAATCTCGCGACCCAGTGTCTCGCGGGGCGCATCGGGGGCGATGTCGATTGAGACGACTTCCATGTCCGCCGAAACGACAACTTTCACTCCCCTACCCTCCGCTTCGACGTGGATCTTCTTAAGCTCCTTTTTTACTTTCTTGGCCTCGCGCTGCATGCGGAACATGTCTTTGAGTTGAGAGAAGGATGGCATAGCCAAGGCATGGTACCGAAGCCTTCACGACTGCGCGAATGAGACTGAAGTTGACGTACTTACAAAAAAAATCTATAATCATCATTATGATGGACCCTGAACAAGCTATTGAAACGCACGAGGCGACTAGAGCTTCCCCTCTTCACGCTGTGGAACAAGCTGCGGAAACGCCCCAGTTCACCGCAGACGTGCTGCGCACAACTGGCGATGAGGCAACCGATCGGGCAAATGCCAACGATGCGGCGCGCATGCAGTTGGAATTCCTCGGGGAACTTCAACTGAAAGATGGTAGCGAAACCGGTGAAGCGACGAAGACTCAGGAGAAAATTATCGGTCTGCACGCCGATGCAATGAAGGTCGATCCAGTAGCCGACGAGGTGCAGGAGATGATCGCCGGCGGGACGGTCGACTACATTCTGCTACGCGATGCCGGCGGCAACATCGTCGGGTACGCCAACACCGAAGTCACATCTCTCTCGGGTGAAGATGGCACGAACGAAAAGAAACAAGACGCCACGCTCTTTATCTGGCTGATCGGCATTCAAGAGGACCTGCGGGGTAAGGGAGCCGTGCGTGTTCTGAACGAAAAAGTTTTGGAGGTCGCCTACGAGCAGGCACAGAGGCGCAACCTCAATATTGTCAGCGTCTCGATGGAAGGAGGCCGCGATGTGGAAGACAAGTTCCGCAAGCACTGGGGGCTCCATGGAACCTACATGGAACACCCCGAGAGCAATTCGCTCGTCGAGGCACCCTGTATCTCCGCACCCGCTTCGGCTGCAGGAGGCATCATCACAGAAGACCCCCTCGACCCCCACTCCAAGTGGCTGATCGGCATGCTCAATGAACGCAAAACCATCACCCCCGACGAATTTTTGTCGCACATCGGGCTGGTCTACGCAGGCTACAACGAGGGTCGCAGTGAAGCGTACCAAGCCGTCACCAGCGAGATTCAGGCCTTTACACGGAGCCTCGTTGCCGAAGTGTTGCAGGGAAGGCCCGTACGCCTCGTGGACCATCAGGAACGCAAACACATTGCCGCAGATCCAACTGGACCACGCGTCGTCGAGGCGAAAGATTTCTCCGGATGGCTGGGCCAGCACTTTCCGCATCTGCACGCACGATTCCGGAAGATCGTGGAAAAACTGAAGGGAGACTACGATTGAGTGTTCGACATTTTTAAAGATCACCCGTAATATTTCTCGGCATTCTTGACAAACAAACTGTGCCCGAGGACGATGGCTCCCTTTCTCACACCCCCATGCTCAACGAACCCGACATCCAACGATACGTGAAGATGCCCCTCTCGGAGCTTGAGAGACGTTCCCTCCAATTGGATGCGCAGCGGCAACATATTGGCAAAGGACAGATGCCGCATGGCATGAGCGTCTACCGGCGTCGCCTCATGAAAGCACTTGAAACAAAACGGGCAGAGCAGGCAGCGCAGCAGGCACACTATATGAATTCCAAGGCTCGCTCCGTCAATTCCCGCCTCACGCCACAGCAGCGGTACGACAAGGGGTCACGGGCAGGCAGGAGTGATGCACTGAGTGGCACTTCTTCTCGTGAATGGGATATCGAAGATGCAGAAGAGCGGCGTGGGTACCACGATACGTACCACAGTACACAGCGGCCTCCTTCTCGGCCATCGTGGTGGGGGTGGTAAGTTTCGTTGGGCGGTTTACCGCACCATCCCGATCCACATGTCACTCGTTGATCAGAACCTTCACGTGTGAAAGCGACTGTTCAGCTGCAATACTTCCCGCCAGCCAGAACTCTTCACCTTTGTCGAAGCGGAAGAGTGACGCCGGCATCTTAGGCTTGATGAGCAAATCGCAGACTGCCTTGCTCTTCTCGATCTCTGCATACCCTGCCTGCAGGAATTCCTTCCACCCGGCGGGAAGTAGATGCATGGGCGCATCGTACGAAGGGTACGTATCCGTCGCGATGATGCGATCCGGATGATGGATTTCTTTGAGCGTACGCGCCGGAATGGGGCCGAAGTGACAGAGGTCGATAAATTCCTGACCGTCGATCGAAATGGGTGAAAAGACCACGGGTATGGCGCTCGAGGCCATCACAGCATCGAGAATCTTTGTCTCAGAAGAAAAGACATGCAGCTCTACTTGATCGAGGATCTCTTTCGAGAATCCTCTTTTGAGAATATGGAGCCAGTGAATGGGACTCTTCACACGCCCCGCCACACACACAAAGGGAATGACACAGTCCGCAATGCGGGCATCCTGAAAAAGTTGCCCCAAATGCTCTTCAATATTCTGGCAAAGCATTCCTCCATGCAGACCATCCTTCAGAGGGTGCTGACTGAAACTCGCTACATTCAGGAGCGAAAGTTTTTGGATGCACGCATGAATCTCTGGCACCGGAATGCCCAGTGCATACGCCGCGCCGAGGATGGCACCCATGCTGCTGCCGGCAACGCAATTGGGCCGCAAACCCTCACGCTCAAGCACTTCCAGTACCCCGCCATTCGCGATGCCGAGCGCCGCTCCGCCGGAGAGGACAAGGCCCCAAGACATGTGAAAAGTGTCGCCGTTCCCGTACGAAAGTGCAAACGAGGCTCAATCACCGCACCATCCCGATCCGGTCTTCAATTTACGGAAGCGGTCTTCCGCCGCTTCTTCCAGTACCGCGCAACGAGGATAACCGTGCCCCAGACCGGCACAAAGATGATGATCCAGATCGCGAAGTTTGCGAGGAACCTTAGGACGCCCAAGAACGCGGTGACGGCACCCTTGGCAACGACGAGGGGACGCCACTCATTGCCAGATTCGATCACAGGAAGTGACGACTCGTCCGTGGCGATGGAAACGGTGACGAAGGAGAGCTTTGCCGATTCATCGAGGTACTTCTTGCGCCCGGTGAGCGATTCAATCTCCGCACGCACACGCTCGATCTCGCGGTGTACCGCGAGCACGTCCTCCGTCTTGCGGGCATCCCTCATAATGGCGAGGAGCTGCGTCTCGCTCGCAGTGAGATTCTTGAGCCGAGCAGTCAGGTCCACGTACTCCTCGGTCACATCCTCTCCGGTGATAGACTCGCTCACCACGCGCATCGCCTGTTGCCGTACAAACGCAACAGTGGCATCCAGTTTTTCAACGGGAACTCTGAACGACACCGTGGCCGACGGCGGAACACCCTCTTCTGTTCTGACAGCAGCATTGACAACGAATCCGCCGTTCGACTCCGCATACTGTTTCAGGGAATCGGCAGCCTCCTGCACATCTTTGGTAACAATAGAAAGCCGCGCAGACCGAATGACCACGCGATCCATCGCTGACGTGCCCATCGAATTGGCCATTTCATCTCCGTCGAACGCAGATGCCGGCAAAGGCGCCTGCCCC
>CAYOLJ010000056.1:0-7766 GCA_964404805.1 uncultured Candidatus Peribacteria bacterium | reverse complement strand
CTGTGGCGACATCGAGCACACCTTCAACAACGATAAACGCCGCCGCACAAGTAGCTGCCATGGCCAAACAGGACTTCGCCACGAGCAACTGGACACAAGCCTACTGCGCTCCGCCGACCATCAGTTTCTGCATTCCCATTCATCGCAATTGGTACTTTAAGTCGTTCGGCTCAGTAACAGAATCTCTCTGGCATGTGGAAATCAGCTCACAGGAGATTGAAAACGTCTCTGATGGCCCCATTGCTGTCAATCTGCTTGGCGGTGCACTCTCGACCACAGGCATGACCAGTGGAGAAGTGCGCGATGATGGTGTAACCGTGCGCGGCTACTATGAGTGGACCAAAGATCGCCACATCGAGATTACAGCTCCATCAGCGCTGAAAGCGGCAGTGGAGTACATGACGCAGCATCTCTCGGCTATGGAAGAGTAGGCTCTGTAGAGGCTCGCCAGCGACACTGCTTCTTGTGGTAGCATAGCCCCATGCCGCAGTTCACTTACACGGCCATAGGAGAGAATAATCGTCGCGTTACAGGAACCATGGAGGCCTTCAGCCTGCAGTCAGCTCACGATGCCCTCAGGCAGATGAACCTTGTTCCAGAAGAGATTCACGAATCGATGCCCTCGGAACAATCCCTCACGCCGGAACACGCCGAAAAGCTTCTGGCTTTCACGCCGCAGGCACCTGCAGACGAGGAATCTGCTCCTCCTGCCCCAACGGAATCGTCTACGGCAACGCAGCAAACGTACTTTCCCCTCTTAGACACCTTGCGCCTCTATGCCGGATGGCTCCTCGCATGGTACTGCCTCGTCTACGCGTTAGGGCACTACCAGCATGTACGGCCACTCCCCTTTCGCCTCCCCTACGTCGAAGGGCTCTTTCTCTCACCACTCGTCTTGAGTTTCACACTCGCTGCCTACCTCTTTCTGCTCTTCTCAAGCCTCTGGAAAACCTTCGGCAGAGGGTTCGTGCGCGGCGCGGTGCTCACCGTAATCGGCATCGCCGCATTCGTGCTCTACCGGATGAACGTACTGTAGAGTTTACGAGAGGCCCAACTGCTTGCGAATATCGTCTGCCTGCTCCTCTTCCTGTCCGCGAGCAGCCTGTTGTACCGAAACGGCCTGCAAGTCATGCCAGTCTTCGGAATGCTTCTGCTCCAGCTTCATGAGCTGTAGCAGGTGCTTCGGAGAAAGTTCCGAGAACTTACGCCTCTCTTCTTCCAGAATTTTCTGAAGCTCATCAATCTGGAATTGCGAGAGCTTAGGGATCGCCATGATGATGCGCCACTTCTCGTCACGGGTGAGCGAAATCGATCCGGACAAGAACTTAAGGAACTTCTGATCATCGAACTTCGTTTCGGGATGCGCAGGTACGGGGATGTTCTCGTTGGTCAACTTGGTCGTGATACTGCCGAAACGGTAGTCACCCACTTCACCAAGAATCTTGAGATCCTCATCATCGAAACCCATTTCTTTGGTCGCCTTCGTCCCGGGAGGAGGGGGCGGCGGGCCCTGATCAGTCGGCGGTATTGTTCCATCTTGCTG
Source organism: uncultured Candidatus Peribacteria bacterium (assembly GCA_964404805.1). GTDB lineage: Bacteria > Patescibacteriota > Gracilibacteria > Peribacterales > Peribacteraceae > Peribacter. Next base: position 6,223 of record CAYOLJ010000056.1, on the reverse strand, counting down.
CGCTCCACCTGTTTGCTGGCCCTGCGCCTGCGGTGGAGGTGGCGGCGAACCGAACACCTGTGTGGGGTCGAGACCACCGGCAGGCACAGGATCGCCTGGGCGTGGTGGTTGCGGAGGAGTGGGAGTCTGAGCCATGGTAATGAGAGGAATAGACTGTTCTAGAGTCTAGCAGCCATTTCCTCACCAGCAAACGCCTTTTCGCTCAAAGTGTGCTCCGCTGCTCGACGTGCCCGCACAATGAATTCCGGCTGCAGGAACTCCTGCAGAGCAGAGAGGGAATATCCGCTCTGGCGTGTGCCAAAGAGCTCCCCGAACCCTCGTAACTTCAGATCAATTTCGGCGAGAACAAAGCCGCTATCGTGTTCCTCCATGGCTTTGAGCCTCGGCGAACGTGCCTGATCGGCTGTCGTCGTAAAGAGGAAACAATGACTCTGATGTTCGCCTCGACCTACGCGCCCACGGAACTGATGCAGCTGTGCCAGACCAAACCGCTCCGCACCTTCAATGAGCATGATCGACGCATTGGGAACATCGATACCCACTTCGATAACTGCCGTCGAGACGAGCAGATCAATCTGGCGTTCCTTGAATGCTTTCATGATCTTCTCTTTTTCTGCAGACTTCATGCGGCCATGCAGCGAGGCGAGGCGACGTCGTTGAAAACTCTCACGCAAACGCTGTTCTTCGTGCTCTACACTCTTCACATCGGCCATTTTTTCGTGGTCAGAAGCCGAAATGAGCGGACAGATGACAAACACCTGTCGTCCCTCGTCAATCTGCTGATCGATGAACCGCTCAATAGTCAGACGATCGCGCGGCGAGACCACCTTCGTTCGAATCGTCTTGCGGTTACCAGGTTTCTCGATCAAGACCGAAAGATCGTGATGCCCGTAGGCCGTGAGTGCCAGCGTACGCGGGATGGGTGTCGCGGTCATGGTGAGCACGTGGGGCGTACCTTTTTCTTGCAGGCGTACACGCTGTTCTACGCCGAAACGGTGCTGCTCATCCACAATGACCAACTTGAGATCCGCAAACTCCACCGCATCCTGAATGAGCGCGTGCGTGCCGATAACAATGTCCGTCTGGCCTGTCGCTACGGACCGTCGCACAGCAGAAGCGTCTGCTGCCGCGAGCGAGCCAACGAGCAGTGACACGGACGGAAGGCGAAACGACGGAACGCGCTCTCCGGTCTGGCGTCGTGCATGCAGATTGCTATGGAGCGCAACGAGCATGCGCGCAATCGACTCCGCATGCTGACGGGCGAGAACTTCAGTCGGCACCATGAGCGCACATTGACCACCGTGTGCGAGCACGTTCGCCATCACCGCTGTCGCCACGAGCGTCTTACCGGATCCCACGTCCCCTTCGAGAAGTCGCGACATCGCTACATCGCTCTCCATATCGCGCAGAATCTCGTAGATGGCGATCTTCTGACTCTTCGTCGGTGTGAATTTGAGCGTCTGAAACAACGCCTTAATAAGCTCCGGATCCATGGGTATTCTCAAGCGTTCCTGTCGAAGCCGCTGCCACTCCTGCCGCTCTTGAAGCGCCTGAAGTTGAATACGGTACATTTCTTCGAACGCCTGACGCTCGCGCGCACGGGCAACATCCTCCGGCTTGTCAGGAAAATGCAACGCCTCCACGGCCTGCGCACGGGTGAGCAGGTGCTCCTCATCGATCACTGCCTGCGGCAATGTTTCAGGAAGATCCTTCATGACCCGACGTATGAGTGTCATCTTTTCGCGCAACCACTTCGTATGAATATTGTCATGTTGCGGATAGACGGGTACGAGTCTCCCCGCGTGCACGAGAGGACGTGTACCGGCGCGCTCAAACTGTGGACTCATCATCTTGAGCTTGTATCCCTCCTCTTGGATTTTACCGGTCAGGACGACCTCATCCCCTTCAGAGAGCATGCGTTTGACGTGCGGCTGGTTGAACCACACCACTTCTGCACTGTCTCCGTGAAGATCCGTGAAGAGCGCCTTGACAAGGGACTTACGACTGCGGGTTCGTACGAGCGACAGCCGACTCACCGTTCCGCGCACTGTCACTTTCTCATTAAGGGGCACCTCGCCAATCGCCTGAATCTGACTCAAGTCTTCGTGCGCTCGCGGCAGATAGAGCACGAGCTGTTCCACCGTTTCGATACCCATGGCCTCGAGCGCCTCGATGAATGTCGGGGTGGTTCTGAGGAGCGAGGCCGTGAGGGGCGAAGAGAGCTGCACGGAGAAATAATACTACACCACCATCTCTGCCTTGCATGCTTGTCGCCATTCACGCCACAATATCCCCATGCGTACCAAAATGGTCGTTCTCGGCCTCACCTTCATATTCGTTCTCCCCTTCGGCGTCCTCGCCACCAATGTGGAAGAGGAACTCACGACCGAGCAAGTACAGCAGCAACTCTGGGATACCGAGTGCCGAGCCATTTTCCCCTTCGGACAAGGAGATCTCGAAGGTGCCCTCCTCTTCCTTCTGAATCAGTGCGTCAATCGTAAGCACAATGATTGGTTGATCGAGCAGAAGCAGGCAAAGGAGCGAGACCGATTGGTCCAGCGCGCTGAACGTGAGAAATCCCGTCGTGAGAATGTCTTGAGTCGACTCCGTGCCGGTTCCCGGCAACGCATCGAGAATGCGCTTCCTCGCCGCGTTGAACAGAGCACATTGCTCCTGCGTTACCGATCCCGTCGCCGGTACCAAGAAATCCACCAAAACATCAGGCAACCGGGTAGCACCAACGCCACGACGGAGGACTAGGGCTGCAAAACCTCTTCTTCAGGAATGCCCTCAACCGTGATCGTGACGTCATGTATGAAGGAAAACTGTTTTAAGGTGCGTTCAATTTGGGAACGAATCGCCTGCACACGACAGGATCCGGCAACACCCTCCAGGAGCGCCTGCGTGAACGTCACCGTCACGTGTCCGTCATCTTTTCGCAGAGCCAAAGCGCGAATCTCTACTCCTTCCGGCAGGTTCGTCGAGAAGTGCTGACGCTGCTCCGAAATCGTCGGACCTCTGAGGAGTTCGTGCAGAGAGGCTGTGAGCAGATCCTCGTTAAGCGCCACGCGTCGCGCCACGGGATACGACACATCGCAGTACTGCGTCTTGGGATCACGTTCACTGTTGCTGAAGAACGCTTTGATTTCGACAGTGGCGCTCGGGAAAAACCGCACCGGAATGCGCACATCCTCAATCGTGCTCCCATTGTGTGAGAGCAATGAAACGTGCAGCATACCCCCCGTGCCCATAGGGCGCGGAAACGTCACCGTGGTGCGAAAAGGGAGCACCTGACCCGAAAGTGCCTTGGAGAGATGAATCGCATCCTCGACCAACGCAAATCCATCATGATCAGCAAGAAGGAGTCGTGCTGTAGTGCCGCTGCCGACACGGACATCACCCGCGAGGACCAGGGGCAACTTCACGAGCTGATCAGCACGAGGCTCTACAATGCGCAATCGGCTTACGTCAGAAGCAAAGTACACGACACTGCCGGCGATACATCGTGGAGGAGAGGTCTGCTCGACCGTAAACCCGAGAAGCTCACACGATGCAAAGTCCACCGCCGCATGCCTCTTGGCCAGCGCGAAATCTGGGCACCAAGCCGATGCGCAGAAGAGAAGAAGCCCCGTGCTTACAACAAGAAATAGGAGGATGCATACGGCAAGCAGAACACCGGTGATGGTTCGCTGTGTTGCGTTCACAGAGGAGGATCTTACCAGAAGGCAGACCTGCATCCTTGTACGGAACACACGAAAACCCCTGTTTCTCCACCACTCCTCTGCTAGGATGACGCGCATCGGGGCGTAGCTCCCTCCTTCGCCCGCGTTCGCGGGACTTTGGAGGGCAGGCAGTTGGCTTCGTTCTTCAGAACTCTTTCGATACAATCGTTATCAATTCGGGGCGTAGCTCAGTTGGCTAGAGCGTACGGTTCGGGACCGTAAGGCCGCTGGTTCGAGTCCAGTCGCCCCGACCAGCATTGACGAGAATCAGCCCCTCTCTCAACTCCGTTGCGAGAGGTATTTCGATAATCATCCGAATAGTTGACTAATTTGCATTTAAATTTAGGATATCCATCCTTTCAACAAGCTATGGAGAGAACCGGAACATATAGAGAGCCGAGCAGATACAACGGATTCGAGCAGGAGTTGGCACGAGCCATTTTTGCAGTCATTTCAGGCACGAGCACCACACCCTCGGAGCGATTCGTCCTTAATGGCGCCATCGAGAAATTACGTGAAGGAAGCCTGAAGAGAATGCGCCCTGTATTTGTGACAAGCGTTCTCGAAGAAGCTCTTCCAACGCTGGATGAAACGACGCATCCTGCGAACGAAGCGTGGCAACAGAACGTGGATCTGCTGGCTCAGGCCATTCGAGAGGCATCCACCGGAGCTTCTCATTGACAGCCCGTTTCGAGCTACTACAATACGTCCACACATGGTTACTCGCGCCATCATCAGCATGATTATTCCGTCCGCCACTACGGCGTGAGGAAGTAGTTGCTGATGAATCCCCTACTCTCCCGCGCCTGGCGGGATTTTTTGTATGTCTACCATTCCCCTCCACCCATGAACTCCCCACATCTTCCCACCGCTGAAGAGATCTGGCAGACACGATCACAATTGCCACCTGATCTGATTCGAGAGACTCCCCTTCTCCACGCCGAGCGTCTGTCTGCGCTACAGGGAAACCCCGTCTACATTAAAGACGAAGGTCAGCAGAAAGTACGTTCGTACAAGGGCCGTGGCAGCGCCGCGAAAATGCTCGCGCTCACAGAGGAGCAACGTCAGCAGGGCGTGGTGTGTGCCAGTGCGGGCAATCACGCACAGGGAGTGGCAGCAGCGTGTAACTACTTTCAAACACGGGGAACGATCTTCATGCCGACCATTACCCCTCAACAGAAGATCGATGCGACTCAACGGCACGGCAACGGATTCACCGACATCACCCTGCACGGCGACACGTTCGATGAGACAGCATCCGAAGCCCGCCGGTATGCCGAAGAACACCATGCGGCATTCCTGCACCCGTTTGATGACTGGGATGTCATCCGCGGTCAGGGAACGGTAGGCGCAGAGATTGCCAAACAGGCTGCTGAAATGCGGATGGATCTCAAAGCTGTGCTGCTTCCCGTTGGGGGTGGCGGCCTCATGGCCAGCACGATTCTCGCCCTCAAAGATTCGCATCCCGATACCCAGATAATCGGTGCGGAGCCACAGGAGGCTGCCTCGATGTCCGCATCGCTGGAGGCAGGCGAACCTGTCACCCTCCCAACGATGGATACGTTCGTGGATGGAGCTGCCGTTGCCCGCCCCGGAGACCGGCCATTCTCGGTCATCTCCAAAGCGGTCGCCGAAGGCCGTGCCCGCATGGTGACCGTCTCAAAGGGCCTTCTCTGCGCCACAATGGCCGATCTCTTTCAAGTGGACGGCATGCTGACGGAACCTGCAGGAGCTCTCTCAATAGCAGCACTCGACCACGTGAATCATGAGATTGATGGGGCAATAGCCTGCGTTCTCTCAGGGACGAACTTCGATATCCAACGCTTTCAGAGCATTCTCGAATACGCAGCGCTCCACCGTCGCACGAAAGTGTACCTCGGCATCCATCTTCCCAACCGTCCAGCCGCACTCCGCGAGATGCTGGACGCACTGGGCAGCCTGCTCGATGCAGTAAACATCACCTTCATAAACTTCGACACAGACCAAACGAATGGCGACCCCTCACTCCACATCAGGTTTGAATCAAAAACGGGCGAACCGCGTGACATTAATACGCTGCTCAATCAGCTGCGAGCAATGAAAGGAAAGGATGACCACCCGATCTATCCGTTTCACGAATACACCAGTAAGCCGAAGATGTGATCACCAAGCTCTTTCGTGCGAATCGGCCCTCCCAACTCTGTGAAATCTTGATTTCTGTTAATAATGTTTGCTGGATGTAGCGTTAATGCGCCTTTATTGAACACAAAATTTGTACAAACTCACCTCTCATATTCGCACCACAATAAATAATGACTTCTGCCCTTCATGAAGCCAAGAACATGTGATTTTTTGACAAGTACCAGAATACTGATCACAAATATGAGTCAAAGGTATCTAGACAACAAGTCGAGCCTGAGTACACTGCCGCGCTCTTATGGCTACCACTACGATAAAACCCGTGAAGCAACATCTTCACTGTGCTTCCGCCCAGCTCGTGCTCATGCACGCGCTGCTCATCA